>NZ_JBHYUG010000002.1:0-124741 GCF_042749375.1 Streptomyces sp. NPDC059477
GCGCGCCGCCCGAGCCCTGCTCTCACACGGAGATGCCCGCCCTGGGGATCAGAGCTGGTCGCCGACGAAGACCGTGAGGTCGACGAGGCGGTTGGAGTAGCCCCATTCGTTGTCGTACCAGCCGAGGACCTTCACCGAGGTGCCCTCCTGGACCATGGTCAGGGAGGAGTCGAAGGTGCAGGAGGCCGGGTCGCTGACGATGTCCGAGGACACGATCTCGTCCTCGGTGTAGGTGAGGATGCCCTTCAGCTCGCCGTCGGCGGCCTTCTTGAACGCGGCGTTGACCTCGTCCTTGGTGACCTCGCGGCCCAGCTCCACGACCAGGTCGGTGAGCGAGCCGGTGGGGACCGGGACGCGCATGGCCATGCCGTCGAGCTTGCCCTTGAGCTGCGGGAGGACCAGCGCGGTGGCCTTCGCGGCACCCGTGGTGGTCGGGATGATGTTCTCCGCGGCGGCGCGGGCGCGGCGCAGGTCCTTGTGCGGGAAGTCCAGGATGCGCTGGTCGTTGGTGTAGGCGTGGACGGTCGTCATCAGACCGCGGACGATGCCGAAGTTCTCGTCCAGGACCTTCGCCATCGGCGCCACACAGTTGGTGGTGCAGGAGGCGTTGGAGATGACGTGGTGGTTCGCCGGGTCGTACTGGTCCTGGTTGACGCCCATCACGATGGTGACGTCCTCGTTCTTCGCCGGGGCGGAGATGATGACCTTCTTGGCCCCGCCGGCGATGTGCTTCTCGGCGTCTTCCTTCTTGGTGAAGATGCCGGTCGACTCGATGACGATGTCGACGCCCAGCTCGCCCCACGGGATGTCGGAGGGGTTGCGCTCGGAGAGCACCTTGATCGTCCGGCCATCGACGGTGATGGTGTCGGCGGTGTGGGAGACCTCGTGCTTGAGGCGGCCCAGGATGGTGTCGTACTTCAGCAGGTGCGCGGTGGTGGCGGTGTCACCCAGGTCGTTGACGGCCACGATCTCGATGTCCGCGCCCTGATCAAGCAGTGCGCGGAAATAGTTGCGACCGATGCGGCCAAACCCGTTGATGCCTACGCGGATCGTCACGAACCGATCTCCTCGTTGGTACGCCGGTTCTAGATACCGGCGAGCTGTATTGGGATGTCCCCGACCACCCACGACCCTACCCCCCCGACGTCCCCGTGGTGACATCGAGACAGCGCATGCACGGCAGGGCGGCCCGTACCCGTCGGTAGAGGTACGGACCGCCCTGCCTCCGGGCCTGCGGCCCGGGTGTTCGGCTAGCTGTCGAGGGAGGCGAGCGCGCTGCGGATCAGTGCCGCGCGGTCGGCCGCCGAGGTGAGGTGCTCCAGGCCGAAGCCGAGCAGCACGGTGTCGTCGGTGGTGACGGCGCCGTACGTGCGGAACAGCTCACCGGTGCGGGCCCAGTCCCGGACCACGGCGGGGCTGCCCGCGGGCGGTCCCGGTACGGTCCAGGCGCCGAGGGAGGTCTCGAAGCCCTCCGTCTGCGCGGTGCCGCCGATGACGAGGCTCGTCTCGTCGGCGAGGACGCCGCGACCGCCGCTGCCGGGGTCGGTGACATAGCTGAAGGACAGTTCGACCGTCTTCCCGGCGTAGGCGGACAGGTCGAACTCGACCTGCTGCCAGCCGGCCGACTGACCGGTCAGGCTGTTCCAGGAGCCGCTGGTGCCGGTCGGCGTGCAGCCGCCCGCGTCCCGGCTGAGATAGCGGGTGAGGGCGGGGTGGGCCTGGATGAAGTAGCCGGCCTCGCACTCGACGGGCACGGTGGTGCTGGTGGCGCCGCCCTGGTCGGGCAGCGTGGTCCAGTCGTCGCCGCCCGCGGTACGGGCCTCCAGCAGGGCGTGGTCGTAGCCCTCCTCGGTGTCCCACAGCAGCTGGGTGCGCAGGGTGGGCCGCTCGGCGGCGGTCACCGAGGTGAGGTCGATGGTCCGGGTGAGCCGGTTCCAGGCGTAGTCGGAGTGCGTGACGGCGGCCATGGACACGCCCGCGTAGGGACCGTACGGATTGACCGTGCCCGGGTACTGTCCGCCGCCCGCGCTGCCGAACTGCGGGAAGGTGCCCGGGGGCAGGGTGTCGGAGGTGACGCTGTAGGAGCCGGCGGCGTCCAGCGGGTTGCCGGGCGCGGCGCCGAGCGGCGCGGAGACGCCCGCCAGCTCGCCGCCGCCCTGGAAGGCGGTGGCGCCGGGCAGGGACGTACGGGAGTACGCGCCGAGGTAGTACTGGCTGAAGTCGTTGGACGGGTTGCCGCCGCCGAGGTCGACACTGCCGCCGGCCCGTTCGCCCGCCTCGATCAGCCGGCCGCCCTCGTTGAGGTACGCGCGCAGCTGGAGCTGGGTGGGGTTGCCGGGGATCGCGCTGCCCGTGTAGTGGACGACGGTGTCGAAGTGGCTGAGCACGCCGAGCGCGTCGGGGGCACCCTGCTTGGCGACGTCCCAGACGATCGCCTTGCGGCCGTTGGCCTTGAGCGCGTCGACGTAGGTCTGCGCCTGGGTGGCCGTCGCGCCCTCCTCGGCGACGACGAGGGTGTCGGCGCGGGGCCGTTCGGCGATGGTGTAGGTGAAGCGCTGGCTGGTGACCTTCTTGCCGGCCTTGGTCTCGCCGGTGAACCAGACCTCGACCTTGTCACCGGGCTCGCCGTCCTGGACCTGCGCCCGGTACTCGTCGAAGTGGAGGTTGTCGTCGCCGCCGTAGACCTCGCCGCCCTTCCAGGCGCGCAGTGTCTGGTCGTGGACCCGGCCGCCGTTGACCCGGTAGTTCAGTTCCTTGTCCCGCAGCGACTTGCGGGCGACGACGGAGATCTCCTGGTCGGCGCCGCGCGAGTACGAGGTGGTGAGCGCCGCCGGGGTGAAGTCGGCGGCCTCGATGCCGACCGAGGACTTGGGGCGGTCGGGGGTCGCGGCGGACTCGGCGACGGAGAGCGCGAAGGGGATGTTGGTGACGAACTCCTCCTGGATCAGCTTCTCGTCGTCCGGGAAGTTGAAGCCGGAGCGGCAGTCGGCCGCGTTCCAGGCGTCGTCCGGGTACTTGGCGGAGACGGTCTGGCAGGTGGACATCTCCGGGGTGAACATCGCTGTGCCGTTGACGTTGGCCGCGTGGCCGTCGGCCTCACCGTTGGTGGTGTACAGCTCGGAGGAGACCTGCGGGTGGTAGCCGGGGATCGCGGAGTTCTCGGGGGTGCCGGCGAGCGCCTCGTAGAGCACGTCGTCCGGGGTGGAGGTGGCGACCTGCCAGCCCACGCCGTACAGGAGCAGTTCGGCGGCGGAGTGGTAGTTGATGCCGAGGTCGAATCCGATCCGGCGCTGGAAGGCGTCGATGGCCTTGGTCTCGGGCTCGGAGTTCGGGCCCGTGCCGCGGTAGGTCTCGCTGGTGGGGTTCGGGGAGGAGCCCTCGTTGTCGTAGCCCCACTTGTACGAGAAGTTGCGGTTGAGGTCGACACCGTCGCCGGTGGAGATGACACCGTCGGCGTTGTTGTCCCGCAGGTTCTTGCGCCACAGGCGGGTGTCGTCGCTCTCGAAGGTGTAGTCGTAGCCGTCGGGGTTGGCCGAGAGCACGAACCACAGTTCGGTGGAGTCGACGATGTTCTTGATCCGCTGGTCCTTGCTGTAGTTGTCCAGATAGTGGTGGAGCAGGCGCCGGGTCATCTCCGGGGTGATCCACTCACGGGCGTGCTGGTTGGACATGTACAGCACGGAGGGCTTGGAGCCGTCCTTGCTCTTCTTGGCGTTCTTGGTGAGCTTCAGCGCGAGGATGTCCTGGCCGCCCGCCGACTTCCCGATGGAGACGACCTTGGTGAGCCCCGGATTCTCCTGGGCGGTGGCGAGAATCTCCTCCTGGAGCCCGCCGCTGCCGCTGTACGGCCGGAACACGCCGTCGGAGGCGGCCTCGACGCGTGCCTCCGCCTTCGCGGAGATCTGGTGCTCGGTGAGATCGACGCCCTGCTGCTCCAGCTTGTCGGCCTCCCTGTCGGTGAGGAAGACCTCGACGGTCGCGGTGCCGTTCTCGGGCGCCCGCTCGTTCAGCTCGTGACCGTCCTGGCCGGCGGCCAGCAGCAGCGGGATCTGCTCCTTGGTGACCTCGGCCTTGAAAACCTTGACCTCGTCCGCGTCGGAGTCCTTGTCGGAGTCCGCGTCGGACGAGGTCGCGGTGGCAGCCGCCGGGCTGCCGGGCAGTGCCTGGGCGATGGGTGCGATGAGCGCTCCGCTGGTCAGGAGCGCGCCGACAGCGAGGATCGATCTCGCTCTGTGTCTCATGAACCCCCCTTGCAGGTGTTCGCCACCACGGCGAATGCTTGCCAGGCTCATGTCACCTCATGATCCAGTCAAGGGTGCGGATTGGGTCTTCGACACGCGGGGGGGTGGTGAGGGGGGTGGGTGAAGCGGGGGGTGAAGGGGGGGGAAGCGGGGGGGGTGAAGGGGGGGTGAGGGGGTGGTGGCGGGACGGTGGGGGTGGCTGGGGCCTCCCCCGGGGTGCCCCCGAGGACGCCCCCTCGGGACAACAGCCGCCGCGTACGGTGCCCGTGTTCGTGCCGGGAGACAGCGTCCGTACGGTTTGCGGCCCCACGCGGACCGGCCCAGCCCGACCCGAACTCGACCTTCACGACCCCCGAACGGGTTCGATTCCGTCAAACGTCCGAATTCCAAAGTCCCTCGGATGGGGCCGGTTTTCCGCCATGCGGCGCGACTTTCACGGCCCCACGAGCGGGAAGCCCGGCTTCCCGCGTACGGCCGCCGAACGGCCCGGGCTCTCTTCGTGCGCCGCTCCAGGTGCCGGTGTGGGGGTCGGTCGGCCGGAGCCGGCGTCTTCGGCGGGGTGGGGCGGTGACCGGGGAAGCCGGTCGGGCGCATCAGGCCGGTTCGGCTCATCGGGTGGGGGCGCTCGCCCCGGTGCGGGCCGGCTGAAGCTTCACCCTCCGGGGCTACGTCCACGGGGGCTACGTCCTCCGGGGCTACGTTCTCGGGGGTCACGCCCTCCGGGGCTACGTCCACGGGGGTCACGCCCTCGGGGTCGCGTCCTCCAGGGACTGCGCCTCCTGGTGTCCCGCGCGGCCATCGCAGTGCGCCCGCGCCGCGCCGCGCCCGCGCCGTCGGCAGGGGCGCGCGGGGCACCCCTGCGTGCCCCGGCGGGGCCGTCACCCGGCGACGTTGTCGACCAGGTCCTCCGAGAGGTTGGCCTCGGTGCCCGGGATGCCCAGGTCGGAGGCGCGCTTGTCGGCCATGGCGAGCAGCCGGCGGATCCGGCCGGCCACGGCGTCCTTGGTCAGCGGCGGGTCGGCGAGCGCGCCCAGCTCCTCCAGCGAGGCCTGCTTGTGGTCCATGCGCAGACGTCCGGCGGCGGCCAGGTGCTCGGGGACCTCGTCAGCGAGGATCTCCAGCGCACGGGCGACCCGCGCACCGGCGGCGACGGCCGCGCGGGCGGAGCGGCGCAGGTTGGCGTCGTCGAAGTTGGCCAGCCGGTTGGCCGTGGCCCGGACCTCGCGGCGCATCCGGCGCTCCTCCCAGGCCAGCACCGACTCGTGCGCGCCGAGCCGGGTGAGCAGGGCGCCGATAGCGTCGCCGTCGCGGACCACCACCCGGTCCACTCCCCGCACCTCACGGGCCTTCGCGGCGATCGACAGCCGGCGCGCGGCGCCGACCAGGGCGAGCGCGGCCTCGGGGCCGGGGCAGGTCACCTCCAGGGAGGAGGACCGGCCGGGCTCGGTGAGCGAGCCGTGTGCCAGGAACGCCCCGCGCCAGGCCGCCTCCGCGTCACAGGTGGCCCCCGAGACCACCTGCGGGGGAAGCCCGCGGATCGGGCGGCCCCGGCCGTCGACCAGACCTGTCTGCCGGGCCAGCTGATCCCCGCCGGCGACCACCCGCACGACGTACCGCGAACCCCGGCGCAGACCGCCCGGAGCCATCACGATCAGCTCGGAGCTGTGCCCGAAGATCTCAAGAATGTCCCGCTTGAGGCGGCGGGCCGCCATCGCTGTGTCCAGCTCCGCCTCGATCACAATGCGCCCGCTGACCAGGTGGAGGCCGCCGGCGAACCGCAAAATGGCGGAGACCTCCGCCTTCCTGCAACAGGTCCGGGTGACGGGTAGCCGGGAAATCTCATCCTTCACCGCTGCCGTCATCGCCATGGGCCGATCCTTCCATGCATCCGAAAAATACGGTCGTACGCGGCGGCCAGCAGCTCCGGGTCGTGCCGCGGAGTCCCGTCCGTGCGGGCCACCGTCGCCAGCTCCACCGCGGCTCCGAAGCGCTTGGCGGCATCGGTCAGCGAGTCGCGGTCGGGCACGGCGGCTTCGTCGGCCAGCACCACGTCCAGAGCGAGTTTAGGGGCGTGTCGTCCCAAAACCTCCAAATGACGCTGCGGGGAGAAGCCGTCGGTTTCTCCGGGCTGCGGCGCGAGGTTCAGCGAGAGCACCCGGCGGGCCTTGGTCTCGGTCAGCGCGTCCAGCAGCTCGGGGACCAGCAGATGCGGGATGACCGAGGAGAACCAGGAGCCCGGACCGAGCACCACCCAGTCCGCGTCCAGGACGGCGGCCACGGCCTCGGGGACGGCCGGTGGATCGTTCGGCACCAGGTGCACGGACTGCACCTCGCCCGGGGTGAGCGCCACGGTGGCCTGGCCGCGTACGGTGTCCACCTCGTCGGCGCGGGCCGGGTCATGGCCCCTGACCAGCGCTTGCAGCTCCAGCGGCACCGCCGACATGGGCAGCACCCGTCCGTGCGCGCCGAGCAGCCGGCCCACCAGGTCGAGCGCCTGCACATGGTCGCCGAGCTGCTCCCACAGGGCGACGATCAGCAGATTGCCGACCGCGTGGCCGTGCATCTCGCCCTCGGACTGGAAGCGGTGCTGGATGACCCGGGCCCAGGTCTGGCCCCAGTCGTCGTCCCCGCACAGCGCGGCCAGCGCCTTGCGCAGGTCGCCGGGCGGCAGCACCCCCATCTCGTCGCGCAGCCGCCCGCTGGAGCCGCCGTCGTCGGCGACGGTGACGACGGCGGTGAGGTCGCCGGTGATCCGGCGCAGCGCGGCGAGCGAGGCGGACAGGCCCATGCCACCGCCGAGGGCGACGACCTTCGGCTGGGTGCCGCGCCGGCGACCCCGGCCGACGCGTCCCGCGGGGGCCGTCCGGCCCTCGGGGGTGGCGCGGCCGTCGAGGGTCCTCCGGCGCAGCCTGGCCAGCCGCGGAGTACGGTCGGTCATTCGCGTCCCATGTCCCGGTGCACGACCACCGTCTCCACGCCCTCGGCGACGAGGCGCGCGGCGAGCTTCTCCGACATGGCCACCGAGCGGTGCTTGCCACCCGTACAGCCGATGGCGATGGTCACATACCGTTTGCCCTCGCGCCGGTACCCGGCCGCGATCAGCCGGAGCAGCTCGGCGTAGCGGTCGAGGAACTCCTTGGCGCCGGGCTGGTTGAAGACATACGCGGCGACCTCCTCGTTCAGCCCGTTGAACGGCCGTAGCTCGGGCACCCAGTGCGGGTTGGGCAGGAACCGCATGTCCGCCACCAGATCGGCGTCGACCGGCAGTCCGTACTTGAAGCCGAACGACATCACCGTCGCCCGCAGCTCCGGCTCCTCCTCGCCCGCGAACTGGGCGTCCATCTTGGCGCGCAGCTCGTGCACGTTGAGGCTGGAGGTGTCGATCACCAGATCGGCGTCGCCGCGCAGCTCGCGCAGCAGTTCGCGCTCGGCGGCGATGCCGTCGACGATCCGGCCGTCGCCCTGGAGCGGGTGCGGGCGGCGCACGGACTCGAAGCGGCGCACCAGGGCGTCGTCCGAGGACTCCAGGAAGACGATCCGCCGGGTGACGTTCTTCGACTCCAGGTCGGCGAGCGAGTCGCGGAGATTGTCGAAGAACCGCCGTCCGCGCACATCGACCACGACCGCGATCCGGGCCACATTGCCCTGGGAGCGGGCGCCCAGCTCCACCATGGTGGGGATCAGCGCGGGCGGGAGGTTGTCGACCACGAACCAGCCGAGGTCCTCCAGACACTTCGCGGCCGTCGACCGGCCGGCTCCGGACATGCCGGAGATGATCACCAGCTCGGGGATGGCGGTGTCGGGGATCCCCGGGGCCGCCGCGTCCGTACTCACCTGTTCTCCATCACCCTCACCCGCGCCGGCCTGCTGCGGGCCGGTCTGCTGTGCGTCGGCCGCTCGCGGGCCGGTCTGCTGTGTTCCGGCACGCCGCGTGTCGCCGCGCGTCGTGTCGTCCCGCGGAGCGGCGCCCCGGGTCGTGCCGTCACTGGCGGCGTCGTCACCGGCTGTGTCGCCCCGGGACGCGTCGTCGCTCCGGTTCCCGGGCACGGGCTGTTGCCCGGCTGTGTGCTGCTTGTCCTGCTCGCTCATCTCTCCTGCCCCCGTCTCTCGTCCGGGGCGCTCGCTGTCACGGGCTCCCCTGAGGCCCCCGCCGTCGTCTCGGGTGCCTCGTCCTCCATGTCTTCCATGATCTCCCCGGTCGCCGTGTTCACGGCGGGTGCGGCCGGGGCCGCGCGGGCCAGGGTGGCGGCGACGGTCTCTGCCGTCTTACGACCTATGCCCGGTACCTCGCAGATCTGGTCGATTGTCGCGGATCTCAGCTTCTTCACCGAACCGAAGTGCTTGATCAGCGCCTGCTTGCGGGTCTCGCCGAGGCCGGGCACCTCGTCCAGCGGACCGGCCCGGAACCGTTTGGCCCGCTTGGCGCGCTGGTAGGTGATCGCGAAGCGGTGCGCCTCGTCGCGGACGCGCTGGAGCAGATACAGGCCCTCGCTGGTGCGGGGCAGGACCACCGGGTCCTCGTCGTCCGGCAGCCAGACCTCCTCCAGGCGCTTGGCGAGACCGCACACGGCGATGTCGTCGATACCCAGTTCGTCCAGCGCGCGCCGGGCTGCGAGCACCTGCGGCCGGCCGCCGTCGACGACCACCAGCTGGGGCGGGTAGGCGAACTTCCGGGGGCGGCCGTCGTCGTCCTTGGGGCCGGTGTCGGGGACGGCGTTGCCCTTGCCGTCCAGGAACGTGTCGGCGCCTGAACCAGGACCCTCAGCCGCGCCGGGACCCTCACCCCCGCCGGGGTCCTCGATGCGGCCGTCGGCGCCGACGCCGTCGACATGCGCGTCCGCCACCCATGCGCCGGTGCGCTCCTGCTCGGCGAGGTAGCGCCTGAAGCGGCGGGTGATCACCTCGTGCATGGACCGGACGTCGTCCTGCCCCTCGAAGCCCTTGATCTGGAAGCGGCGGTACTCGCCCTTGCGCTGGAGTCCGTCCTCGAAGACCACCATGGACGCCACCACGTCGTCGCCCTGGAGATGCGAGATGTCGTAGCACTCGATGCGCAGCGGGGCGCTGTCCAGGTCGAGCGCCTCGGCGATCTCCTCCAGCGCGCGGGAACGGGTGGTGAGGTCGGAGGCGCGCTTGGTCTTGTGCAGCACGAGCGACTGCTGGGCGTTGCGCTGGACGGTCTCCATCAGCGCCTTCTTGTCGCCGCGCTGCGGGATGCGCAGGGAGACACCGGAGCCGCGCCGGTCGGCGAGCCACTGCTGGAGCGGCTCCACCGGGTCGGGCAGGGCCGGGACCAGGACCTCCTTGGGCACGGCGTCCCCGCTCTCCTCGCCGTAGAGCTGCTGGAGGGCGTGCTCCACCAGGGCGCCGGTGGTGACGTCCTCCACCTTGTCCGTCACCCAGCCGCGCTGGCCGCGCACCCGCCCGCCGCGGACGTGGAAGATCTGCACGGCCGCTTCCAGCTCGTCCTCGGCGACCGCGATCAGATCGGCGTCGGTCGCGTCGGCGAGCACGACCGCGTTCTTCTCCATGGCCTTCTTCAGGGCCTCGATGTCGTCGCGCAGGCGGGCGGCGCGCTCGTACTCCATCTCCTCGGCCGCCTCCGCCATCTGCTTCTCCAGCCGGCGCAGATAGGCGCTCGTACGGCCGGCCATGAAGTCGCAGAACTCTTCCGCGAGTTCATGGTGGTCCTCCGGGGTGATCCGGCCGACGCAGGGCGCGGAGCACTTGCCGATGTACCCGAGCAGACAGGGGCGGCCGGTGCGGGAGGCGTTCTTGAAGACCCCGGCGGAGCAGGTGCGCACCGGGAAGACGCGCAGCAGGAGGTCCACGGTGTCGCGGATCGCCCACGCGTGCCCGTACGGCCCGAAGTACCGCACGCCCTTGCGCTTCTGACCGCGCATCACCTGGACGCGCGGATACTCCTCGTTCATCGTGACCGCGAGATACGGGTAGCTCTTGTCGTCGCGGTACTTGACGTTGAACCGGGGGTCGTACTCCTTGATCCAGGAGTACTCCAGCTGGAGGGCCTCGACCTCCGTGGACACCACCGTCCACTCCACGGACGCGGCCGTGGTGACCATCGTGCGGGTGCGCGGGTGGAGACCTGCCAGGTCCTGGAAGTAGCTCGCCAGGCGCTGGCGCAGACTCTTCGCCTTCCCGACGTAGATCACCCGGCGGTGCTCGTCGCGGAATTTGTACACCCCCGGGGTGTCCGGGATCTCACCCGGCCTGGGGCGGTAGCTGGAGGGATCGGCCATGTCTCCAACCCTACTGGCGGGCAGTGACACTCCGAGGAGCCTGTGGATAACCTCGCGCGTCACCGTGTGTGACCACTCGGCTCCCGCCCTCCCCCTCCCGCGCACCCGTCTCCTCGTCCGGCACCACATCATGCCGAACATATGTATGACATGCCGTCCGGAAGTACGGCTCTGTTGGGCAACAGGTGTTGTCGGGACTTGGTCAACACGCTTCAATGCGGGGGAACTCGGGGCGGGGAACGGCGGCGCACGGAGCGAAACAGGCCCGGCGCCGACGGGGGTGGCCCCATGACCAACGCCGACGGCCTGACCAGCCGTGGTGAACCGTGACAGAAAGGCCCCCTGCATGCCGCACGCCACTCAGCCCGTGGAGCACCACGACCTCACCACCGCGGAACTGGACACGGCCCTGCGCGGCGGCCCCTTCCACGTCGCACTGCGAGCCGCGATCGCCGCCCGCGGCCTGCCCCTGCAACGCGTCCAGCACCATCTCACCCGCCACGGCGTGAAAGTCGGCGTCACGAGCCTCAGTTACTGGCAGCAAGGCGCCCGCCGCCCCCAGCGCCCCGAGTCCCTGCGGGCCGTCCGGGCGCTGGAGGAGATCCTCCAACTGCCCGAGGAGTCCCTCATACGGCTCCTCGCCGACCCCGACGACCCACGCACCGGCCCACGAGCCGCCACCCGCTCCTACCGCTCCCTCGTCGAGGCCTCCGGCGTCCTGGACAGGCTCCTCGCCGAGCTGGACATCCCACACGACGGCGGACTGCACATGCTCGGCCACCACGAGCGCGTGGACATCGGCCCGCACCGCGAACTCCTCGGCCGCGAGTCCCACCACATCGTGCGCGCCCACCGCGACGGCGTCGACCGCTTCGTCGCCGTCCACCACGGCGACCCCGGCTGCGCCCCCGGCGACATGGCCGTGCACGCCCTGGAGAACTGCCGCACCGGCCGGGTCCGCCGCCACCACGACACCGGCGTCCTGGTCGCCGAACTGCACTTCGACACCCGGCTGCGCGCCGGGGACACGTATCTCTTCCGCTACACCGTCGAGGACGGCACCGCGGGCTCCTCCCGCGAGTACGTCCGCGGCTTCGGCCCCGCCGGCGGGCAGTACGCCCTCCAGGTCCGCTTCCACGAACACGCCCTCCCCGTCCGCTGCCACCGCTTCACCCAGCACTCGGCGGCGGCCCCCCGCATCGGACGTCAGGACCTCCCCCTGACCGCCCACCACTCGGTCCACCTGGTGGAACCCCGCATACGGACAGGAATCATCGGCATCGGCTGGGACTGGGAGTGACCACACCCACCCGACGAACCGACCGATCGACCAGCCTCTAAGCCTCCGGCCCGACGACCAGCCTGCCGTTCTCGGCCTTCACCGGCAGCTCCGGCAGCGCCACCGTCGCCGGGCCCTGAAGCACCTCACCGGTCAGCGCGTCGAACTCGCTCCCATGGCAGGTGCAGATCAACTTCGTCCCTTCCAGGTCACTGATCGCACACCCCGCGTGCGTGCACACGGACCCGTACGCCGTCACCGCCCCGTCCGTGGAACGGCTCACCACCACGTTGTGATCCTGGTACAGCACCGCCCCGCCCTTGGCGACCTCGCCCTCCGCACCGACATCCACCGGCGCGGTCGGCGTGGCGGGCCGCGCGGAGTCCCCCGGCGAACACGCCGTCAGCCCCAGCCCCGCGGCGACCGGCACGACCGCCGCTCCCCGCAGAACGGTACGACGGCTCGCTGAGGGACTGGTGCCGGACATGAGGACTCCACGTGCGTGCGTTCGATGCGGTGTCTGGTGACCCTAGCCGACGGTCATCACGGCAGCTCCGGGAGGTCGACCCAGGGGCGACGGTCGACGCCAGGCGAGGGGGTGAGGAGGAGGACGGACCGGGAGCGGTACGGGAGCAGGACGGGAGCCGCACGGTGGTCGACGGGGACGTAAACGTTTGCGCAAGCGTTTACGTCCATGCGGGAATGGGATACGTTCCCGACCGAGGGGCGTGACGTGGGCGTGGGCGTTGAGCCGAGGCTCAGGGCCCGGCGTCTGATACTTGGCCCCCGGAACCCCGGTCCCCGGCCCGTGGATCACAAGGAGAGGCGCGAGGCGCGATGCGCGTCGCGAAGGAGGCGGCACCATGGCGACGATGGCCGACGTGGCCCGCAGGGCGGGTGTCTCCGTGGCGACCGTCTCGCACGTCCTGAACAGCACCCGCCCCGTGCTCCCCCGGACCCGCCAGGCCGTCCTGGACGCCATCGACGCACTCGGCTACACCCCCAACACCCTCGCCCGCTCCCTGGTCACCTCCCGCACCCGCTCCATCGGGCTCGCGGTGTCGGCCATCACCAACCCGTACTTCACCGAGATCCTCCAGGGCGTCGAGGCCGCCGCCCTGGAACACGGCTACAGCCTGCTCATCGCCGACCCCCACGACGATCCCGACCATGAGCGCAAGGTCGTCCAGCTCCTGCACGAACGCCGCGTCGACGGCATGATCGTCACCCCCTCGTCCGACCCCCGCGCCCTGCTCACCTACCTCCGCCGCCACGCCGTCCCGACGGTCTTCCTGGACCGACTCATCGACCCCACGACGGGCGAGGCTGCTGCCGGGGACGCACCCGGGGGCAGCGGGACCCCGGACGACGGACCCGTGGGCAGCGCCCCCGCAGGAAACGGGCCCTCGTCCCACAGCCCCGCACTCGACGCCCTCGCGGACACCGCGCCCTCGAAGGACCGGCCCACGGACGACGACCCCTCGGGCGGGAAGGCCCTGGCCGACGCGCTGCCGCCCACGCTCGCCGTCGCGGGCCGCCCGGACGACGGCCCCCGCTTCGACCAGGTCTGCGCCGAGAACACCGCACCCACGGCCCGGCTCGTCACCCACCTCGCCGCCCTCGGCCATCAGCGCATCGCCCTGGTCGCGGGCCTGCCCGGCCTGAGCACCACCGCCGAACGCATCACCGGCTACCGCCAGGGCCTCACCGCCGCCGGCCTCCCCCACGACGAGCGTCTCCTCGCGCACGGCGACTCCACCTCGGAGGCCGCCGAACTGGCCACCGCGGCCCTGCTGGCCCTGCCCACGCCGCCCACCGCCCTGGTCACCGCCAACAACGCCATGACCATCGGCGCCCTGCGCACCCTGCGCGCACGCGGCCTGTCCGTACCCGACGACCTCGCCCTGTGCTGCTTCGACGACTTCGCCTGGGCGGACCTGTTCTCCCCCCGGCTCACCGCCATCGCCCAGCCCAGCCGGGAGATCGGCGCCCAAGCGGTACGGGTCCTGCTGGACCGCCTCGCCGACCCGGACCGCCCGGCCCGCACGGTCCGCCTCCCCTGCGCCTTCGTCCACCGCAGCTCGTGCGGATGCCCGGAGGAACGGCCCCGGTGACCGCGCGCCCACCAGGCCACACCCCACGCTGAGCCCCACCCCATTCCCCCGCCCCGCTCCCCCCTCCCCCACCGCCCCGCCACGAGAGAGGAACCGCCCCGTGATCGTCGTCACCGGTGAAGCCCTGATCGACCTGGTACCGCAGGGCACGGGCGCCCTCGCGACCCTGCGACCCGCGCTCGGCGGCGGCCCGTACAACACCGCCGTGGCCCTCGGCCGCCTCGGCTCCCCCACCGCCTTCTGCTCCCGCACCTCGCGGGACGTCTTCGGTGAGGCCCTGCTCGACGGCCTGCGCCACTCCGGCGTGGACGTCTCCGCCGTACAACGCGGCACCGAACCCACCACCCTCGCGGTCGCCACCCTCGACCACGCCGGATCGGCCGCCTACGTCTTCTACGTCGAGGGCACCGCCGACCGGTTCTTCACCGCCCCCGCCGAACTGCCCACCGGCACCCGTGCCCTCTCCTTCGGCACCTGCTCCCTGGTCCTCGAACCGGGTGCGACCGCCTACGAGGAACTGTTGCGGACCGCCGCCGCCCAGGGCGTCTTCACGACCCTGGACCCGAACATCCGCACGATCATCATCGACGACCCGGCCGCCTACCGTGCCCGGTTCCGGAGCTGGCTGCCCTCCGTCACCCTGCTCAAGCTCTCCGAGGACGACGCCCGCTGGCTGGGTGGCACCCCGCAGGAGTGGCTGGCCGAAGGACCGGCGGCCGTGGTGGTCACCCGGGGCGGCGACGGACTGACCGTCTTCACCCGGGACGGCGAGGAGTATTCCGTCCCCGGTGAGAAGGTCGAGGTCGTCGACACCATCGGCGCCGGCGACACCGTCAACGCCGCCCTGCTGCACGGCCTCGCCCAGCGGGACGCCCTGTCCGCCCCCGCCCTCGCCGCCCTCGGCCGTGACGGCTGGACCCGCCTCCTCCGCTTCGCCGCCCGCGCAGCGGCGATCACCTGCTCCCGAGCGGGCGCGGAACCGCCGCACGCGTCAGAGGTGGGGCAGGTCTAGAGACGCCTCAGCGGCATCGGGCTCGGCCCTGACTCCCGTCCTGCCCCTTGCCCCCCCCTGCCCCCTGCCCCCTGCCCCCTGCCCCCTGCCCGAGCCTCACCGGCAGCCGGGCATCTGGCTCACGTCCCCCGCGCTTCACCGCTCACCCACTAACCGCCCGCAACACCCCCGGCGTCCGCCCGTTCAGACGGTCGAGGGCCGTTGCCGTCGCCTCGTCGGCCGGGAGGTGGACCAGGAGGCGCTGGCCGTCGTCCGGCAGGGCGAGGGTCTCGAACGACAGTCGCAGCCGGCCCACGTCGGGGTGGTCGACGAGGTCGATGCCGGAGCGGACGGGCAGCTTCGGCACGGCGGCGAGCCGCTCGGTGAACGCCGCTCCCGCGGTGACCGTCAGCTCGTCCGCCAGCGACTTCAGGTGGGGGTCGTGGAGAGGCACCTCACACCGCAGATGGGCGATCTGCTCGTCGGCGAACCGCTCCCAGCCGGGGAACACGGCACGGGCCCGGTCGTCGGTGAACACCCACCGCATCACATTCGGCGGGCGGCCCTCCAGCAGTCCGAGCGGACCGGCGAGCCGCGCGAAGCCCTCGGTGTGGGCCACGATGTCGCCCAGCCAGTTGAGCAGGACGGCCGACGTGGGCTCCAGGCGGTCGAGAAGCACCCGCACCGTGGGGCGCACGGTGAGCGCGGGTGGCCGCCGGGCCGCGCAATGGATCTTGTCGGCGCCGGACTCCTTGGCCATCCGGTAGAGCAGCTCCCGGTCGGGACGGCTCATCAGCAGGGCGTCGGCCAGGGCGCCGAGCACCTGGGACGAGGGGTTGCTGTCCCGTCCCTGTTCGAGCCGGGTGAGGTACTCGACGCTGATGTCGGCGAGGGTCGCCAGCTCGGCCCGGC
Source organism: Streptomyces sp. NPDC059477 (assembly GCF_042749375.1). Lineage (NCBI taxonomy): Bacteria > Bacillati > Actinomycetota > Actinomycetes > Kitasatosporales > Streptomycetaceae > Streptomyces > Streptomyces sp. NPDC059477. The sequence goes on from NZ_JBHYUG010000002.1 coordinate 15,798, forward strand.
GCAGTCCCGGTGTGCGTCGGCGTGCGCCCGTGGGCAGCCCCACCTGGGCCGGCGTGACGGCCTCACGTCGGGTGCGCAGGAAGGTTCCCAGTGGGGTATCGCTCACCCTTTGAACGTACAGCGCGGTCCGGCGTCAAGGGTGTCCCTGCCACTACCACCCTCGGCGCGGTCTCCCTCCGGCCGCCGACCTGACCGAGGGTGGGGGACATGACTGACGACGACCGCTCCGGTTCACTGACCGCCACCGCCCTGCCTCTGTCGCCCGGGGACTGGACGCTCGATCCGGGCGCCTCGGCCGTCACCTTCTCCGTCCGCAAGATCGGGATCATCAAGGTGCACGGACGGTTCACCGAGGTGCGGGCCGAGCTGCGGATCGGTGAGACGGCCGAGGAGTCCCGGGTGGGTGCCGAGATCGCCCTGGCCTCGTTCCACACGGGGAACGCCAAGCGGGACACCCACACCCGCTCCGCCGATCTGCTCGATGTGGAGAAGCGCCCCACCATGGCCTTCCGCTCGACGGCCGTCTCCGGCGCTGGTGAGGACTGGACGATGGCCGGGGACGTGACCATCGGGGACGTGACCCGCCCGGTGTCGTTCGCCGTTTCCTTCGGCGGGGTGTCGCACTCCTCCGCGGATCGCAGGAGGCGGGCCGCTTTCACGGCGACGGGAGAGATCCGGCGCAAGGACTTCGGGCTGACCTTCCTGCCGGGAGTCATCGGTGCAGTTGTCAAGGTGCGGTTGGACATGCACTTCGTCGAGCCGCAGGGCCACGGCGGCTGAACTGCTGTGACAACGGGCGGCGCCCCGCGGGGAGTTCCCGCCGGACGCCGCCCGCGCCTCTATCACCGGATCGAGTGACAACCCTCTTCGGCACCCCGCCTGGCACCGTGCCCGGGAGCCCTCACCGACGCCGCACAACCCGCCAACACGACTCCGCATCGCACTGCACCAAACCAAACCGAGCCGCACCGCACCGCACCGAGGAGCCGACACGGCACGGAGGAGATCCCCCCGTCCGGCCGGTCGGCCCACGTCACCCCACCCTCGACCCGCTCACGCCTTCCGCGCCCGTGTCGTCTTCTTCGCGGGCGCCGTCTTCTTGGTGACGTCCGCCGCCTTCTTCGACGCCGTGTTGTTGGCGGTCCCGGCCGCCTTGGCCGTGGCGGTCTTCTTCGCCGGGGCCTTGGCCGCGACGGTCTTCTTGACCGCCGCCCGGCGCGGGGCCTTCACCGGGGAAGCGTCGCTGATCCGGTCCGCGCCGAGGACCTCCCGCAGGAACTTGCCGGTGTGGCTGGTCGAGACCCCGGCCACCAGCTCGGGCGTGCCCTCGGCGACCACGACACCGCCGCCGGCGCCGCCCTCGGGGCCCATGTCGACGACCCAGTCGGCGGTCTTGATCACATCGAGGTTGTGCTCGATGACGATGACCGTGTTGCCCTTGTCGACCAGGCCGGAGAGCACCTTCAGCAGCTTGCTGATGTCCTCGAAGTGCAGACCGGTGGTCGGTTCGTCCAGGACATAGACCGTGCGGCCGGTGGAGCGCTTCTGCAACTCGCTGGCGAGCTTCACCCGCTGTGCCTCACCACCGGACAGGGTGGTCGCCGACTGGCCGAGGCGGACATAGCCGAGCCCGACCTCATGCAGCGTCCTGAGGTGGCGGGAGATCGCGGGGACGGCCTCGAAGAAGTCCAGGGCCTCCTCGATCGGCATGTTCAGGACCTCGGCGATGGACTTGCCCTTGTAGTGGACGTCCAGCGTCTCCCGGTTGTACCGGGCACCGTGGCAGACCTCGCACGGGACGTAGACGTCCGGCAGGAAGTTCATCTCGATCTTGATGGTGCCGTCGCCCGCGCAGTTCTCGCAGCGACCGCCCTTGACGTTGAAGGAGAAACGGCCCGGCAGGTAGCCGCGCACCTTCGCCTCGGTGGTCTCCGCGAACAGCTTGCGGACATGGTCGAAGACACCGGTGTACGTCGCCGGGTTCGAACGCGGGGTGCGGCCGATGGGCGACTGGTCGACATGCACGACCTTGTCCACGAGGTCGTCGCCCTCCACGCGCGTGTGCCGCCCGGGGACGCTCCGCGCGCCGTTCAGCTCGCGGGCCAGGTGCGTGTAGAGGATGTCGTTGACCAGCGTCGACTTGCCGGAGCCGGACACGCCCGTGACCGCCGTGAAGACACCCAGCGGGAAGGACACGTCGATGTCCTGGAGGTTGTTCTCCCGGGCGCCGAACACCGTGAGCTGCCGGGACGGGTCGTGCGGGCGGCGGATGTCGGGCAGCGGGATGGCCTTCTTGCCCGCCAGGTACTGCCCGGTCTGCGACTCCTCGTTGGCGAGCAGCCCCTTCAGCGAGCCGCTGTGCACGACCTTGCCGCCGTGCTCGCCCGCGCCGGGGCCGATGTCGACGATCCAGTCGGCGACCTTGATGGTGTCCTCGTCGTGCTCGACGACGATCAGCGTGTTGCCCATGTCACGCAGCCGGACCAGCGTCTCGATCAGCCGGTGGTTGTCGCGCTGGTGCAGGCCGATGGACGGCTCGTCCAGGACGTAGAGCACGCCGACCAGCCCGGAGCCGATCTGGGTGGCCAGCCGGATGCGCTGGGCCTCGCCGCCGGAGAGGGTGCCCGCCGCGCGGTTGAGCGACAGATAGTCGAGGCCGACGTCGACCAGGAACCGCAGCCGTTCGTTGACCTCCTTCAGCACTCGCTCGGCGATCTTCTTGTCCCGGGCGTTGAGCTTCAGCTCGCCCAGGAACTCCGCGCAGTCGCTGATCGACATCGCGGAGACCTCGGCGATGGACTTCCCCATGACCGTGACGGCGAGGACGATCGGCTTCAGGCGGGTGCCCTGGCAGGTGGGGCAGGGCACCTCGCGCATATAGCCCTCGAAGCGCTCCCGGCTGGCGTCGGACTCGGCCTCGCTGTGCCGCCTCTTGACGAAGGGCACGGCGCCCTCGAAGGGCGTGGTGTACACGCGCTCGCGGCCGTACCGGTTGCGGTAGCGGACCTCGATCTGGGTCTTGTGGCCGTACAGCAGGGCCTTCCTGGCGCGCTGGGGCAGTCCCGCGAAGGGGATGTCCGTACGGAATCCCAGCGCGTCCGCGAGGGCGCCGATCAGCCGGCCGAAGTAGTCCTTGGTGTGTCCGTGCGACCACGGGTGGATCGCGCCCTCGTCCAGGCTCTTGTCCTCGTCGGGGACGATCAGCTCGGGGTCGACCTCCATGCGCGTGCCGATACCGGTGCAGTCCGGGCAGGCGCCGAAGGGCGAGTTGAAGGAGAAGGAGCGGGGCTCCAGCTCCTCGAAGGACAGGTCGTCGTACGGGCAGTACAGGTGCTCGGAGAACATCCGCTCGCGCTCGGGGTCGTCCTCGGGGAGATCCACGAAGTCGAGCACGATCATGCCGCCGGACAGCCCGAGGGCGGTCTCCACGGAGTCGGTGAGCCGGCGCTTGGCGGAGTCCTTGACCGTGAGGCGGTCGACGACCACCTCGATGGTGTGCTTCTCCTGCTTCTTCAGCGTCGGCGGCTCGGAGAGCTGGATGGTCTCGCCGTCCACCCGCGCGCGGGAGTAGCCCTTGGTCTGGAGGTCGGCGAAGAGGTCGACGAACTCGCCCTTGCGCTCGCGCACCAGCGGCGACAGCACCTGGAACCGGCTGCCCTCGGGCAGCTCCAGCACCCTGTCCACGATGGCCTGCGGCGACTGGCGCGAGATCGGACGGCCGCACTCGGGGCAGTGCGGCTTGCCGATGCGCGCGAAGAGCAGCCGCAGATAGTCGTAGACCTCGGTGATGGTGCCGACCGTCGAGCGCGGGTTGCGCGAGGTCGACTTCTGGTCGATGGAGACCGCCGGGGACAGACCCTCGATGAAGTCGACGTCCGGCTTGTCCATCTGGCCGAGGAACTGGCGGGCGTACGAGGAGAGCGACTCCACGTAGCGGCGCTGGCCCTCGGCGAAGATGGTGTCGAAGGCCAGGGAGGACTTGCCCGACCCGGACAGGCCCGTGAAGACGATGAGCGAGTCACGAGGCAGATCGAGCGAGACGTTCTTCAGGTTGTGCTCGCGCGCGCCACGGACGATGAGACGGTCGGCCACGCCGGTCCGCACCTTTCTTGAGAGAAGTGACAGGGGCGGGGCCCCCGTGCTTTCTCAGCCTAGGGGGAGCCACTGACAACGCCGGTCGGATCCCCGAGTCGCATAACAATCCCCGACTCTCCAGCATGCCCGACGCCACCGACGACCATATAGCACGTGCATTCGATTTATGGCCTCGGACAGCCGCCTTCACCCGAAGGAGTGGCGGGGCTAGGGTCGGCCCCATGACTGATCACGTGCGTGACCTGGCCTCTGTACGGGACGCGACGGAGCGGCTGCTGACCGCCATCGCCAAGCTGGACAACGCCGCCGTCGGCGAAGCGTCACGGCTGCCCGGCTGGACCCGCGGCCACGTCCTCGCCCATCTCGCCCGCAACGCGGACGCCCTCACGAATGTCTGGGAGGAGCGCCCCATGTACGTCTCGGGCGAGGCCCGGGACACCGACATCGCGCGGGACGCACCCCGCCCGCTCGACGTCCAGCTCGCCGACGTCCGCGACACCGCGGCCCGCTTCGAGGCCGCCGCGGCGGCCACCGCGGACTGGTCCCGCACGGTCGAGCTGCGCAACGGGGTCACCGACTCCGCGTCCCGGGTGCCGTTCCGGCGCTGGGCCGAGATGGAGCTGCACCACGTGGACCTCGGCATCGGCTACGAGCTGGAGGACATGCCGGAGGAGTTCACCGAGCGCGAGATCGACTTCCTGGCCGACCGTTTCTCGGGCCATCCGGATGTGCCCCCGACCCGGCTGACCGACGGCACGCGCGCGTGGAGCACGGGCCGGGTCGCCGACGGGCCCGGGATCACCGTCACCGGCACCCCGGCCGACCTGGTCGGCTGGCTCGCGGGCCGCCGCGAGGGCGCCGCCCTGACGGTGACGGGCGGCCCTCTGCCGACCCTGCCGCCGCTCTAGGGCCCGTGCCCGACGCCCCCTCCGATGCGGACGCCCAGCGCCCTAGACTGGCCGCCATGACGTACAGCGGACAGGTGACGGTCGGTGGCCCGGCGGACGTGCACGAGCTGAAGGACCTGATGATCACCAAGATCGCGGTCGGTCCGATGGACAACAACGCCTATCTGCTGCGCTGCCGTGCCACGGACGCGCAACTGCTGATCGACGCGGCGAACGACGCCGGCACCCTGCTCGGCACGATCGGTGACGACGGCATCGCGTCCGTCGTCACCACCCACCAGCACGGCGACCACTGGCAGGGGCTCGCCGAGATCGTGGCCGCCACGGGCGCCAGGACGTACGCGGGCCGCGACGACGCCGAGGGCATCCCGGTGCCCACGGACGTCCTGGTCGACGACGGCGACACGATCACCGTCGGCCGCGTGACTCTGACCGCGCGCCATCTGGTCGGCCACACTCCCGGCTCGATCGCCCTCGTCTACGACGACCCGCACGGGCATCCCCATGTGTTCACCGGCGACTGCCTCTTCCCGGGCGGCGTGGGCAACACCCGGAAGAATCCCGAGGCGTTCGCCAGTCTGCTCCACGACGTGGAGACGAAGATCTTCGACGTGCTCCCGGACGAGACCTGGGTCTACCCCGGCCACGGCAACGACACCACGCTCGGCGCCGAACGTCCCCACCTGCCGGAGTGGCACGCGCGCGGGTGGTGATTCTCCCCCAGGGGCGGGGGAATCCCCGCCCCCGCAGGGCCGCGTACAACCGCCGGGCAGCCCGTACCCTCACCGGGCACACGGCACCCCGTCCACGCGCAGCCGAACACCGACCACGCGCGCGGACGCCCCGCCGCGCACGGCATACGCCCCCCCCTGGGCCGCATACGCCTGCTTGGGCCACGTACGGCTCCCCACGCGCGCGTGCGCCCAAGTCAGCCGCGCGCAAGGCTCACCCGGGCGCGCAAGCGTCATCACACGCCCCGTGTGAATTCCGCGCACGCACCGAAGTCGAACGTACGCTCCCGGTGCACATCCTTGCGGGGTCAACTGGAAAGCAGCCCCGCGCTGGATGACGGCTCCGGCGCGGTACGGGCCGCCGGTCCATCGAATCCCCGCCCCCGACCGGCGGCCCCGGCCTGCCGCGACACGCCGGGGAACTACGGAAGCACCCGGCGACACGCCGAGGTACAGGGCGGAGCGACGCGCCTATGCGGCGCCTACCAGCGCCGCGACCCGCTCCACGCCGAACACATACCCCTGTACCCCGCACCCCGCGATCACCCCGTCCGCCCGCTGCGAGACGTAGGAGTGGTGCCGGAACGCCTCCCGCTGATGGATGTTGGAGATGTGCACCTCCACCACCGGCAGGCCGTCGCAGGCGTTGAGCGCGTCCAGGATCGCGACGGAGGTGTGCGAGTAGGCGGCGGGGTTGATCACGATCCCGCAGTGGTTCAATCGCGCTTCCTGGATCCAGTCGACGAGTTGGCCCTCGTGATTGGACTGGCGGAAGTCCACCGTGCCGCCGAGCGCCGCCGCGGCCTTGACGCACCGGGCCTCGACATCGGCCAGCGTGTCCGAGCCGTAGATCTCCGGCTGGCGCTGACCGAGCAGGTTCAGATTGGGGCCGTTGAGGATCATGATCGGGGCGTTGGCCAGGCTGCGGGGCACGGTTCCTCCGGTCCGTTCGCGGGATGTCGCGGGGATGCGGTCACCGGGACCGCCGTCGGGACCGGTTTATCACGGTGCGCCGGCCGGACGGCCCTCGTACGCTCGCGGGATGATCACACCCGCCACACCGCTGATCACTCCCGCCAAGCCGGTTCCGGGTGACCGCGTCGCCGTCATCTCCCCGTCCGCCGGTCTGCCCGCCCTCTTTCCGCTCCCCTTCGAGCTGGGCCTGAAGCGCCTGCGGGAGGACTTCGGCCTCGAACCGGTCGAGTACCCGGCGACCCGGCGCATGGGCTCGACCCCCGGGGAGCGCGCCGCGGACATCCACGCCGCCTTCGCGGACCCGGACATCAAGGCGGTCATCACGTCGATCGGCGGGGACGACCAGATCACCGTACTGCCGCTGCTCGACCGGGAGTTGATCAGGGCGAACCCCAAGCCGTTCTTCGGTATGAGCGACAACACCAATCTGCTCGCCTTCCTGCATACGAGCGGGATCGTCGGCTATCACGGCGGCACGCTGATGACCGTGCTGGGCCGCCCCGGCGCCCTGCACCCGCAGTCCGCCGAGTCCCTGCGGGCCGCTCTGTTCACCGCGGGCGAGTACGAGGTGCGCCCGGCCGAGCGGTGGGGGGACGTCAACCGTGACTGGGCGGATGCGGCGACCTTCGCGTCCGAGCCGGAGACCCGGCCCGGCACCGGCTGGACCTGGGTGAACGCCGATCGGGTGGCGGAGGGCCGCAGTTGGGGCGGCTGTCTGGAGATCGTCGGCCGGCTGCTGATGGCGGACCGCGAGATCGCCCGCGACCTCTCCCGGTACGACGGCGGGGTGCTGTTCCTGGAGACCTCGGAAGAGATGCCGAGCGCCGAGGAAGTCTTCCGCGTCCTGCGCAACATGGGCGAGCGCGGCCTGCTGCACCGTTTCTCCGCCCTCCTCATGGGCCGCCCCAAGACCTGGTCCTTCGAGCGATCCCTCGGCCCCGAGGAGGGCGCGCGGTACGCCGCCCGGTAGCGCGAGGCGGTCCTGCGCGCGATGCGCCGGTACGCCCCCACCGCCACGATCGTCTTCGACGTCGATCTCGGCCACACCGACCCGCAGTTCGTCATCCCGTACGGCGGGACGGTCCGCGTCGACGGCCCCGCCCGGCGCGTCGTCGTCACGTACTGAGCGCGCGTCGTCGGCGGGGCGGGTGCCGAGCGCGTCACCGGCCGTGCTCCGCGCTGTACGCACCTCCGCGCGCCCCCGTAACCCGTGATCACCGTGGGTAGTTGACGCGGCATGCACGATGTACACACCGTAAAGAAACCCAGCATGCTGCGGCTCGCGATGGCCTCGCTCGCCGGGACGGCCATCGAGTTCTACGACTTCTTCGTCTACGGGACCGCGGCGGCGCTGGTCCTCGGGCCGCTGTTCTTCCCCACGTTCTCGCCGCTCGCGGGGACGCTGGCCGCCTTCGCGACGTTCGCCGTGGGTTTTGTCGCCCGGCCACTGGGATCGGTGCTGTTCGGGCACATCGGGGACCGGCGCGGACGGCGGCCGGTCCTGGTGATGTCGCTGCTGCTGACCGGCGCCTCGACCGTCGCCGTCGGCTGCCTGCCCACGTACGGCAGCATCGGGATGGCCGCGCCCCTGCTGCTGGTGGGGCTGCGGTTCGTCCAGGGGCTCGGGCTCGGCGGCGAGTGGGGCGGTGCCGTGCTGCTGACCGCCGAGCACGCGCCCGCGGACCGCCGCGGGCTGTGGTCGAGCTTTCCGCAGATGGGACCGCCGCTGGGCTTTCTGCTGGCCAACGGGGTGATGCTCCTGCTGTCGGCGACGCTGTCGGACGCGCAGTTCGCGGCCTGGGGGTGGCGGATCCCGTTCTGGGCGGCCGGGGTGCTGGCGCTCGCGGGGCTGTGGCTGCGCTCGTCGCTCACAGAGAGCCCACAGTTCCTCGAACTCGACGAGCACGCGCGCATGCCGCTCGCCGAGGTGGTGCGCGACCACTGGCGGCTCGTCCTGCTCACCGCCGGGGCGCTCGCCATCGGGTACGCGATCTTCTACGCGGTGACCACCTGGTCCCTCGCCTACGCGACGGAACGGCTGGGTGTGAGCCGTACCGTCATGCTGACCTGCATCATGGCCGCGGTCGTGGTCAAGGGCTCGCTGACGCCGGTGGCGGCCCTGCTCGGCGACCGCTACGGGCGACGGCCGCTGTGTCTGATCGGGTGCACGGCGGCGGCGTTGTGGATGTTCCCCATGGTCGCGCTGCTGGCGACCGGTGCCCCGCTGCTGATGTTCCTCGGGTTCCTGGGCGCGATGCTCGCGTTCATCACGATGTTCGCGGTGATCGCCGCGTATCTGCCGGAGCTGTACGAGCCTCGGGTGCGCTGCACGGGCGCCGCCGTGGGCTACAACCTCGGTGGCGTGGTCGGCGGCGCGCTCACCCCGATCGTGGCGACCGCCCTCGCCGAGCAGGGCGGCCGGGTGCCGTGGGGCGTGGGCGCGTATCTGACCGGCATCGCCCTCCTCAGCCTCGCGTGCTTCGCCCTGCTGCCGGACACCCGCCCGGCGCCGGTACCGGCCGCGCAGCCGGTGTCTGGGTGAGGTGAGGGCCCGGGCCGGAGGACATACGAAGGGGGTGCCGGAAACACCGGCACCCCCTTCGCCGTACGGCCGCACTGGATCACGTACGGCGCACTGGCTCACGTACGACCACGCGGGATCACGTACGACCGCTTGCGACCGTCTACGCCCCTACGGATTCATCGCCAGCACCAGATACGCCGCGAACAGCACCAGGTGTACGCCGCCCTGGAGGGGTGTGGCTCGGCCTGGCACCACGGTCAGCGAGCTGACCACGACTGTCAGGGCGAGCAGCACCATATGGGTCGAGCTGAGGCCGAGGACGAGCGGGCCGGAGAGCCAGATCGAGGCGAGGGCGACGGCGGGGATGGTCAGGCCGATGCTGGCCATGGCGGAGCCGAGGGCGAGATTGAGACTGGTCTGCACCCGGTCGCGGCGGGCGGCGCGCAGCGCGGCGATGGTCTCGGGGAGCAGCACCAGCAGCGCGATGATCACACCGACGACGGCCTGCGGCAGCCCGGCGCCCTCCACGCCCGATTCGATGGTCGGCGACACGCCCTTGGCGAGGCCGACCACCCCGACCAGTGCCAGGCCCAGCAGACCGAGGCTGAGGAACGCGGTGCGGGAGGACGGCGCGTCGGCGTGGTCGTCGGCGGTGATCACTTCACCGGCATGGGTGATCGGCAGGAAGTAGTCGCGATGTCGTACGGTCTGGGTCGCCACGAACAGTCCGTACAGGACCAGGGACGAAACCGCCGCGAAGGCCAGTTGGACCCCGGAGAACTCCGGTCCCGGCTTGCTGGTGGTGAACGTCGGCAGCACCAGGCTGAGGGTGGCCAGGGTGGCGACGGTCGCGAGGGCGGCGCCGGTGCCCTCGGGGTTGAAGACGGCCGTGCCGTGCCGCAGCGAGCCCACCAGCAGACACAGACCCACTATGCCGTTGCAGGTGATCATCACGGCGGCGAAGACGGTGTCACGGGCCAGGCTGGAGCTCTTGTCACCGCCGTCGATCATCAGTGTGACGATCAGGGCGACCTCGATGATCGTGACGGCCACGGCCAGCACGAGGGAGCCGAAGGGCTCGCCGACCCGGTGGGCGACCACCTCGGCGTGGTGCACGGCGGCCAGTACGGATCCGGCGAGCACGACGGTGACCACCGCGACGACCCCGCCGGGCAGATCGCGTCCCCAGGTGAAGATCAGCAGGATGATCGCGAGCAGAGGCACCACGAACGTCCACTGCCTCATCAGCGACCCGAGCCGAGCGATCATGCTGCGATCGTCCCAGAGGGCCTCGGGCTTCGCACTCCGGTGCGCGTCGCCCCCGTGCGGCGTTTCGTCGGTCGTGCGACGGGCCTTCCGGTCGGCCGCCCGGGTGTCCGGTCTGTCCTGCGGTCGCTGCTGCACATAGCCTCCCCTGCGTCTCGAACGGCGAGAGGAAGCGATCGGGCCGGTGGTGCGAGGGTTCGGCCGTCACCGGGCCCGGCGGGTGGCTGCCACCCCGGACCCCAACCGGCCTTGCGGGGCCGGCCCCTTCATCTCCTCCTGCGCTCGAACTGATGCGGATCTAGCGGAACTAGCGGATCTGACGGATCTGACGTTTTGACGGATCCGGCGGGATTGACGGATCCGGCGGGATTGACGGATCCGGCGGGATTGACGGATCCGGGGGACCCGCTCGCACCGACGCGGATCCATCGGTTCACGTGCCGGGGCGGCGGTCGGCTGGTCGCCGATCGCCGTCCCGGTGGTGATGCGTTCTCTTTGTGTACGACGCCCTCAGCCGTCCTTGCGACGGCCGAGGCGTCCTCGGGCTACGCCGTGCTCAGGCGTCGATGCTGTTCTTCGGGGCGTCCGGGCCGCCGCCCTGCTCCGCCTCGGCCGCCGCCTTCTTCTTGGAGGCGATGAGGCTGGTGATCGTGGTGACGATCAGCACGGAGCAGATCACGCCGAGGGAGACCGGGATGCTGATCTCGGGGACATGGACCCCCGACTCGTGCAGTGCGTGCAGCACCAGCTTGACGCCGATGAAGCCCAGGATGATCGACAGGCCGTAGCTGAGGTGGACCAGCTTCTTCAGCAGTCCGCCGATGAGGAAGTACAGCTGCCGCAGACCCATGAGGGCGAAGGCGTTGGCGGTGAAGACGATGTACGGGTCCTGGGTCAGACCGAAGATCGCCGGGATGGAGTCGAGGGCGAACAGCACGTCGGTGCTGCCGATGGCCAGCATGACGACCAGCATCGGCGTCATGACGCGCTTGCCGTTCTCCTGGATCCACAGCTTGGTGCCGTGGTACCGGTCGGCGACGCCGAACCTGCGCTCGGCGGCCTTCAGGAGCTTGTTCTCCTCGAAGTCCTCGTCCTCCTCATCCGCGCGGGCCTCCTGGATGAGCTTCCAGGCGGTCCAGATCAGGAAGGCGCCGAAGATGTAGAACACCCACGAGAAGCTGGCGATGATCGCGGCACCGGCGACGATGAACACCGTGCGCAGCACCAGGGCGATGAGCACACCGATCAGCAGAACCCGCTGCTGGTACTGGGACGGCACCGCGAACTTCGCCATGATCAGCACGAAGACGAACAGGTTGTCGACGCTCAGTGATTTCTCGGTGATATAGCCGGCGAAGAACTCGCCGCCGGGCTCGCCGCCGCCGAAGATGAGCAGGCCGATACCGAACAGGCCGGCGAGCACGATCCAGACGATCGTCCAGATTCCGGCTTCTTTGATGGACACGTCATGGGGCTTGCGCCCGATGAAGAAGTCCACGGAAATGAGGGCCGCAAGGCCCACGACGGTCAGGACCCAAAGGGTCACGGAAACTTCCACTGCGCCTCCGGCAGTACGTAACGGCAAACAGTCAGTCAGCGTCGTCGCTGCCGGAGGTCTCTTCCACCCGGTCCTTCCCTGCGCGTGTCGCGCACGGAAGCCGCGGGCCGACGCCCCGGGATCTGGCCTGATCCGTATTGACGGGTACGTCGCAGTTGGCAGGGAGTACTCCCCTCCGTGCCGATAACCATACCCCAATACCCAAGGGAAGGTAAAGGGTTGGGTAAAGAGAGTATAAAATTGCCTGGTCAGGCGACTTTTACCACGCCTTGAACAAAGAAGAGAGCGGGTCTCGGACGGCGGGTAGGAAGGTCAGCGGCGCCAGGCGCGACGGGCATCGGCGACCTGAGCGAGGACCTGCTGGAGCACCTGGCTGCCGGTCGGCGTCAGCGGCGGCTCGTACGTCCACGCATGCCCCACCCAAGGGTCGGCCAGATGGTCGTCGGGCACCGGGGTCAGTCGCAGAAGCGAACGCCACAGCGGGTCCAGGAGCGGTCCGTAGCCCGCGGCGTCCTCGCGGTCGGCGACCATCATCAGATGGACGCCCACGGCCGGGCCCTCGTCCGCGAGATAGCGCAGCTGGGTCACCGCCCGGTCGTCGAAGCCGTGCGGGAAGTCATGGACCACCAGCAGCTGCTGGGCGGTGTCGAAGCCGGGCGGGAGCGCGTCGGACGCGCCGCCGCGGATCGCCATCTGCACCAGGTCGACCCGCTGGGTGAGCCGGGCGAGGGTCTCGGTGACACCGGCCGCGCCGTGCGCCGGCGGGGCGGCGAGCACACCGGTGCGCACCAGCGGGTCGAGTGCCTGGGCGCCGGAGCCGGCCGGGTCGATCACCTGCACGGTGAACTCGCCCGGCGGATGCGCCGCGAGCAGCCGGGCCGTGTGCGACACGGCGGTCTCCATCGCCAGCCGGCGCAGATCGTGGGCGTCGGTGAACGAGCCGTCGAGCGATCCGGCCCGGCCGGCGTCCACCCAGATCCCGCGCTCCAGCGGCAGCCGGGCGAGCAGCGGGATGCGCAGCTGGGCGCTCTCGGGCAGATGGAGATCCCCCAGCCGCATCGCCATGGGCATCTCCATCGGGACACGGTAGGCGTGCCAGACGGGGTTGTCCCAGCGGGCGTAGGCGGCGGGCAGGGCGGGCTCGACGACCTCGGACTCGGCCGCGAGCTGGGCGACGTCCCGGTCCAGGGACTGCCGGGCCTGGTCGACGAGTTGGTCGTGCTTGGCGCGGGCGGCCTCGCGCGCGGCATCGCCCTGGCCCCCTATGCGGCTGCGCGGGTCGGACAGGACCTGGTCGAGTTCCTTCTCCATCCGGGACTCGGCGAAATCGACGGCGCTGCGGTACGAGGCGGTGGTGCGGGCCAGGTCCTCGAACATGCCCCACACCTGGTTGTAGAGCCGTTCCTCCATGGACCAGCCGGTGGCGTCGCCCGCGACGGGCCGGGCGGGGCCGCCGCCGGGCGGGGCGGAGGGCGCGGTGGGCGGGGGCGGCGGTGGAGCGGCGGTGCGGCGGCGCGGGTGGCTGTAGTCGATCGGGCCGCCGGTGGGCGCCGACGGCTGGGTGAGGGCCGACGGGTCGCCCGTGGGCGGGGGCGGGGGCGCGGGGTAGCCGGGCCGGGTCGGTGCAGGGCCCGGGGAGGTGCCGTAGGGCGAGCCGGGCTGGTCCGGGCGGGGCGCGGGGGCCGCCGCCTGGCGGGTGCGGTCGGCGTCCTGGGTGCGGGGCGGCGGGGCGGCCACGGAGCGGGCGACGCCCGAGGCCACCGCGTCGTTGATCGTGGTCGCGAGCAGGCGGGCCTGTGGCAGGCCCTGGTCGGTGAGGAGCTCGGCGAGGCCGCCCGCGTAGCCCTGGCCGACCGCGCGCACCTTCCAGGCGCCCTGGCGCCGGTACAGCTCCAGGGCGACGACGGCGGACTCGGCGTCCAGGCCGGTGATGGTGTAGCTGGCGACCTCCGTGCCGTCGAGGCCGGTGACCGCGACGAAGGGGGCGGCGACCGCGCCGAAGGAGAGCGGGCCGCCGACGCCGACCGGCAGGGCGAGCAGCACACTGAGCCGGTGCGCGGTGTCCGGCAGGGCGTCCAGGTCCACCGCGAGCCGGTGGTCCGCCGCCGCCTGCCGGGAGACCTCCAGGCCGGGCAGAGTGGGTGCGCCCGGGTGGGCCACCCACTCCACTCCGCGGACCCTGCCGTCGGCGTCACCGATCGCGGCCACGGCCACGATCGGTTTTCCGGCCGAGACCCGGATCTCCAGACGGGCCTTGGAGAGCGGGTGGTTCTGCCCCCGCACCAGCTCGGCCGTCATCGCGTCAGTCCCCCTGTGTCGCTGCTCGGTGTGGTGTGCCGCCCGCCGACGGCGGTGTGCCCGTGGTCCTACAGGTGCGGCAGGATGGCCGGCATCAGGTCCTGGAAGGTACGGCCGTTGGCGGGCGTGCCGACGGCGGTCATCGTCCAGTTCGCGCCTGTGCGGTGGACCTTGGCCATGATCTGGGCGGTGTAGGCGCCGCCGCCGGCCAGCGTGTAGCGGGCCAGTTCCTGGCCGTTGGTCTCGTCCACGATGCGGCAGAACGCGTTCTGCACCTCCTGGAACGTCTGCCCGGTGAAGGAGTTCACGGTGAAGACGATCTGGTCGATGTGGACCGGCACGCGCGACAGGTCGACGAGGATCGCCTCGTCGTCGCCGCCCTGGCCGACGCCGCCGACGAGGTTGTCGCCGGTGTGCCGCACCGAACCGTCGTCGCTCACCAGGTGGCGGAAGAAGACGACGTCGACCGGCTGCTTGTCCGCGAACAGCACCGCGGAGGCGTCCAGGTCGATCTCCCGGGTGCGCGAGCCGAACAGGCCGCGCCGGGGGGCCGCCTGCCAGCCGAGACCCATGCGCACCGCGGTCAGGCTGCCGCCGTCGTTCTTCTGAAGGCTGATGGCCTGACCCTTGGTCATGTTGACGGTCACGCGCTGATTCCCCTCTTTGAAAGCTGTCCCCTGTTCCCGCGAAATCGCGGTGGCACGAACCCTACGCAGGGGCACTGACAGTGACGTACCCCGGTGGGGACTTTGTGTCGGTCTTGCAACACAGGGCGTCCGGTGGCCGATCGCGGTGTCCGCGCGCGTGCCGGTCCCGGGGCGTGGACCGGCACGCGAGGCGGGTCTCAGCTCAGACCCGCCTCCTTCATCTGGCGCAACTCCTTCTTCATCTCCGACACCTCGTCGCGCAGCCGGGCGGCGATCTCGAACTGGAGGTCGGCGGCTGCGGCACGCATGCGTGCGGTCAGTTCCTCGATCTGGTCGGCGAGGTCGGCGGCGGGCCGGTCGGTCGGCACCGTCTCCTTGGTCCTGCCCTTCGCGGCCCGGCCCGGTGCGGCGGCCTTGGCGGCCGTGCCCGCCCGGCCGAGGGAGGGCACGGGGGCCTTGGTGCCCCGGCCGTCCTTGGCCGCTCTGCGGTAGCCGGAGCCGAGCAGTTGCTCGGTGTCGACGTCCTCGCGGGCGATCCGGGCGACGATGTCGTTGATCTTCTTGCGCAGCGGCTGGGGGTCGATGCCGTTGGCCTTGTTGAAGGCGACCTGCTTCTCCCGGCGGCGGTTGGTCTCCTCGATGGCCTTCTCCATCGCCGGGGTGATCTTGTCGGCGTACATATGGACCTGGCCGGAGACATTGCGCGCCGCGCGGCCGATGGTCTGGATCAGGGAGGTGCCGGAGCGCAGGAAGCCTTCCTTGTCGGCGTCGAGGATCGCCACCAGGGAGACCTCGGGCAGGTCGAGGCCCTCGCGCAGCAGGTTGATGCCGACCAGGACGTCGAACTCGCCGGCGCGCAGCTCGCGCAGCAGCTCGACCCGGCGCAGGGTGTCGACGTCGCTGTGGAGATAGCGCACGTGGATGCCCAGCTCCAGGAAGTAGGCCGTGAGGTCTTCGGCCATCTTCTTGGTGAGGGTGGTGACCAGGACGCGTTCGTCCTTGTCCACGCGCTTGCGGATCTCGTGCACCAGGTCGTCGATCTGGCCCTCGGTGGGCTTGACGACGACCTCGGGGTCGACGAGGCCGGTGGGACGGATGATCTGCTCGACGACGCCGTCGGAGCGGGACAGCTCGTACTTCCCGGGGGTGGCCGACAGATACACGGTCTGGTCGACGCGCTTTTGGAACTCCTCCCATTTCAGCGGGCGGTTGTCCAGCGCGGAGGGCAGCCGGAAGCCGTGGTCGACCAGGGTGCGTTTGCGGGAGGCGTCGCCCTCGTACATGGCGCCGATCTGCGGGACGGTGACATGCGACTCGTCGATGACCAGGAGGAAGTCCTCCGGGAAGTAGTCCAGCAGCGTGTTCGGCGGGGAGCCGGGCTCGCGGCCGTCGAAGTGCATCGAGTAGTTCTCCACACCGGAGCAGCTGCCGATCTGGCGGAGCATCTCGATGTCGTACGTGGTGCGCATGCGCAGCCGCTGGGCCTCCAGGAGCTTGCCCTGCTTCTCCAGCTCGGCGAGGCGCTCCACCAGCTCCTTCTCGATGTCGTTGACGGCCCGCTCCATGCGCTCGGGACCGGCGACGTAGTGGGAGGCCGGGAAGACGTACAGCTGCTCGTCGTCGCTGATGATCTCGCCGGTGACGGGGTGGAGCGTGGACAGGGCCTCGATCTCGTCGCCGAACATCTCGATGCGGACGGCCAGCTCCTCGTAGACCGGGAAGATCTCGATGGTGTCGCCGCGGACCCGGAAGGTGCCGCGAGTGAAGGCCATGTCGTTGCGGGTGTACTGGATGTCGACGAAGCGGCGCAGCAGCTGGTCGCGGTCCATCTCCGCGCCGACCTTCAGCGGGACCATGCGGTCCACGTACTCCTGCGGCGTGCCCAGGCCGTAGATGCAGGAGACCGAGGCGACCACCACGACATCGCGGCGGGTGAGCAGCGAGTTGGTCGCGGAGTGGCGCAGCCGCTCGACCTCCTCGTTGATCGAGGAGTCCTTCTCGATGTAGGTGTCCGACTGCGGGACGTACGCCTCGGGCTGGTAGTAGTCGTAGTACGAGACGAAGTATTCGACCGCGTTGTTCGGCAGCAGTTCGCGGAATTCGTTGGCCAGCTGGGCGGCCAGTGTTTTGTTCGGCGCCATGACCAGGGTGGGGCGCTGGAGCTTCTCGATCATCCACGCCGTGGTGGCGGACTTGCCGGTGCCGGTGGCGCCGAGCAGGACGACGTCCTTCTCGCCGGCTTCGATGCGCCGGGCGAGGTCGGCGATGGCCGTCGGCTGGTCGCCGTTGGGCTGGTAGGGGCTGATGACCTCGATGGGCGCCACCGAGCGTTCGATCTGGGAAACGGGCCGCATGGGTTCCACCGTACGACCCACCACTGACAACCGGGGGACTTCGCCGAGTCCAGTGGCTTTGACCTGGGGTTTTGCCGGGGTGTGGGTGCGGCGGGTCAGGAGCGCCGACCGGCCGGGGCGGCGTCGGGCGCGGTTTCCCGGTCGCGGCGGGGGCGCAGGACGAGGCGGCGGGTCTGGCGGGGCAGCACGGGCGTGTGGGCGGGGACGCCGGGCCGGGGCTCGGGGCGGGGCGGGGCGGGCTTGCCGAGGGCCAGCAGCGGGTCGAAGACCACGACCGCGGCGGCCAGGCACAGGAAGGCCAGCGGGCCGATCAGCATGGGTGCCAGCAGTGCGGCGGCCGACTCCCCGCCGGCCGGGGCGGAGGTGCCGTGCAGCCGGACGCTGAGGGCGGCCATGCCCGTGTAGTGCATGCCGGTGACGGCGAGGCCCATGATCAGGCCGGCGGTCACGCTCCACAGGAAGCCCCGGACCTGCCCGGCGGCCCACAGGGCGGCGGTGGCGGCGACCATCGCTATCAGGACCGACGCGGCGACGGTGGCGGTGTCGTACAGGAACGTGCCTTCCAGGTGCATGCCGGCCATGCCCAGGTAGTGCATGGTGGCGATGCCCAGCCCGGTGACGGTGCCGCCGGTGAACAGGGCGGCGCCCTTGGCGCCCTTGTAGCCGACGATGAAGATCCCGACGCCGACCATGACGATGGCGACGGCGAGGCTCGCGAAGGTGATCGGCTTGTCGTAGTGGATCGGCGCCTCCCGCACCGTGAAGCCCATCATCGCGATGAAGTGCATGGTCCAGATGCCGGAGCCGATCGCGGCGGAGCCGAGGGCGAGCCATCCGGGGCGCCAGGAGCGGGAGACGAGCACGGCTCTGGAGGTGCAGCGCAGTCCGAGGGCGCCGCCCAGGCAGGCCATGAGATAGGCCACCAGCGGTGTGACCAGGCCGTAGCTGAATCCGTCGACCGTGCCGTGCATGCGCGGCTGCCCTTCCGCCCTGTGCGTCCCGCGATTCTGTGACGTGCGCCCCCTCCCCGGACCGACCCGCCGGTCAGGGTTGACGCAGAGAGTATGACTCCCGCCGGAACACTCGAACGACTTTCCTGCAAAGACACACGACCTCGCCCCATTTGTGTGGCTCACGTGTGAGGACCTTGCGCAGATGCGTCCATGTGCAGATTCCGTCCATTTGCAGATTCCGTGGCCGTCGCCCATGGGCACCGGCCAGGAATGACCGGCTGGCGAGGGGCAGCTCCCCTGGCCGTCGCTTGGGGAGCCGGGCGTGGTGCGGGAGGCGACCGGTGGGGCGGCGTTGTCAGTGGTGGGTCGTACCGTGGGCTCATGAACAGCGATGGGCAGTACGAGCAGCGGGTCGTGTGGGCGGTGGTCGGAAGCGACATCGGCCCGCTGATGCTGGCCGCCACCCCGGAGGGCCTGGTCAACGTCGTGTTCCACGCCACGGACCCGGTGCGCGACCGGGCACTGGAGCGGCTCGCGGCCCGGCTGGGCACCGAGCCCGTGGAGGCGCCCGGCTCCCCGCTGCTGGCCGAGCCGATACGCCAGCTCACGGCGTATTTCGCGGGCGGGCGCAAGGACTTCGAGCTGCCCCTGGACTGGTCGCTGATCTCCGGCTTCAACCGGCAGGTGCTGCGCGAGCTGGCCGCCGGGGTGGCGTACGGATCGGTCGTGGGCTACGGCGATCTGGCCGGCCGGGTCGGTCAGCCCGGTGCCGCCCAGGCGGTCGGGGTGGCGATGGGCGCCAATCCGCTGCCCGTGGTGGTGCCCTGCCACCGGGTCGTCGAGAGCGACGGCGGGATCGGCGGGTTCGGGGGCGGCCTGGAGACCAAGCGGAAGCTGCTCGCCCTGGAGGGCGTGCTTCCCCAGCCGCTGTTCTGAGCCCGCTCCGGTCGCTGTCGCAGGCCGGCGAGGGCGCTCTCGTGAGCCTGTGAGGGCGCTCGTTGCGCCTGCGAGGGCGCCCTCGCAGGCCGCACCGGGCCGCTCCCGCAAGCCGCGAGCCGCCCCTGTGCGGCACCGTCCCCGACCGCGCGCGGGAGCCCGTTGGGTGGCAGGGCCACGCCCCCGGTAGCAGACTCGTTGGTGCGCACAGCCGCTGACATCCGACTGGCTTCCGGGAAGGCACGGGGCCGAAGGGACGGCGATCAGGCATGAGCGGAAACAGGGCAGTGGCGTATCTCAAGCCGGGCACGGTGGAGGTAAGGACCATCGACTATCCCGGACTGGAACTTCAGGACGGGCCAGGGGTCGCCCCAGCGAATGTCGGCCGTAAGTGCCGGCACGGGGTGATCCTCAAAGTGCTCGCCAGCAATATCTGCGGAAGCGATCAGCACATGGTGCGCGGGCGGACGACCGCGCCCGAGGGGCTGGTCCTGGGGCACGAGATCACCGGGGAGGTGGTCGAGCGAGGTCCGGACGTCGAGTTCATCGACGTCGGGGACGTCGTGTCGGTGCCGTTCAACATCGCCTGCGGCCGGTGCCGCAACTGCAAGGAGGGCGACACCGGTATCTGTCTGAACGTCAACCCGGCCCGGCCGGGCGCCGCCTACGGCTATGTCGACATGGGCGGCTGGGTCGGCGGACAGGCCGAGTACGTCATGGTGCCGTACGCCGACTTCAATGTGCTGCGGTTCCCGGACCCGGACGAGGCACGCGAGAAGCTCCTCGATCTCACGATGCTCTCGGACATCTTCCCGACCGGCTTCCACGGCGCGGTCACCGCGGGCGCGGGCGTCGGCTCGACGGTCTACGTCGCCGGGGCGGGGCCCGTGGGCCTGGCGGCGGCGGCCTCGGCGCAGCTGCTCGGCGCGGCGGTCGTCATCGTCGGGGACCTCAACACGGAACGGCTCGCGCAGGCGCGCAGCTTCGGCTGCGAGACCGTCGACGTGTCACAGGGCGACCTCGGTGAGCAGATCGCGCAGATCATCGGGGAGCCGGAGGTGGACGCGTCCGTCGACGCGGTGGGCTTCGAGGCCCGTGCCAACGCGCCGGACGCCCAGGAGGCGCCCGCGACGGTCCTCAACTCGCTGATGGGCGTCACCCGCGCGGGAGGCGCCCTGGGCATTCCGGGCCTGTATGTCACCGACGACCCCGGCGGGGTCGACGCGGACGCGAAGTCCGGAACGCTGAAGGTACGGCTGGGCCTCGGCTGGGCCAAGAGCCACCGCTTCAGCACCGGTCAGTGCCCGGTGATGCGCTACCACCGGGGCCTGGCGCAGGCGATCCTGCACGGGCGTGTGCACATCGCGAAGGCGGTCAACGCCACGGTGATCGGCCTGGAGGACGCGCCGCGCGGCTACGCCGAGTTCGACCAGGGCGCGAGCCGCAAGTACGTGCTCGATCCGCACGGGGCGCTGGCGGGCGTACAGCCGGTGTGAGAGTGGTACTGAACGGCACGGGAGCGATTCCCGTGCCGTTCGGTCGGCGGTCCTGTGATCCGCTGTCGGGGGCGCTCCGGGTTTCTGGGCAGGCTCGGGCCCCGGCCTGCCGGTCAGTCGTAGTGCCGGGCCTCGATGACGTTTCCGTCCGGGTCGCGGAAGTAGAAGCTGCGGCGGGCCGGGCCACGGGCGCCGTAGGAGTCGTGGGAGAGGTCGGACAGGGGGATCTCGTGGTCCCGCAGCCGGGTGTGGAGGGCGTCGAAGCCGGCCTGCGGGAGGGCGATGCAGACGTGGTTGACGGGGTGGCCCGCGCTCTGTGCGGCGCCGGGCAGCATCGTCATGCGCTCGGCCATGGTGAGCGGCATCAGGTCGATGATGGATTCCTCGTTGAGCCGCACGGAGGGGAACGGAACCTGGCCCGCCGCGAATTCGGCGAGCCGCAGGGGCTCAAGGCCGGCCGTCCGCTCGTAGAAGCCCGCCGCGGCGATCGGATCGCGCACCCAGAGGACCACATGGTCGAGACGTGTCAGGTTGTCCGTCATACCTCCAGCCTGGTGGGCCGCCGGACGGGCCGCAAAGGGTTTGACGGCGGGTGGCGCCCGCCAGAGATGAGGCAGGACGACTGACAGGAGGCAGCTGTGACGCCGGTGGTGTCCGAAGAGGTACGGGAGGCCGTAGAGGCGGGGCGTCCCGTGGTGGCCCTGGAGTCGACGATCATCGCGCACGGGCTGCCCCGGCCGCGCAATCTGCGGGTGGCGGAGGAACTGGAGGCGGTCGTACGGCAGCAGGGGGCCGTACCGGCGACGATCGCCGTGCTGGACGGGCGGCCGTGTGTCGGTCTCGACAAGGCGCAGCTCGTGCGGATCGCCACCGAGGACGGGATCCGCAAGCTGGGCCACCGGGATCTGCCGCTCGCGGTGGCGGCCGGGGCGAGCGGTGCCACAACGGTGTCGGCGACGGCGCTGCTGGCGGCGCGGGCGGGCGTACGGGTGTTCGCGACGGGCGGGCTCGGCGGGGTGCACCGGGAGTGGACGGTGACGCTGGACGAGTCGGCGGACCTGGGGCTGCTCGCGCGGACCCGGATCACGGTGGTGTGCGCGGGCGTCAAGTCGATCCTCGACGTCCCGGCGACCTTGCAGCGGCTGGAGACGCTCGGCGTGACGGTCGCCGGATACGGAACGGACCGCTTCCCCGGGTTCTATCTCGCCGACTCCGGTCATCCGGTGGACTGGAGGCTCGACACGCCGGGTCAGGTGGCGGACGTCATGCGGGCGCAGGACGCGCTCGGCGGGCCGGCATCGGCGCTGATCGTCGCCCAGCCGGTGCCGGAGGAGGATCAGCTGGATCCCGCGCTGCACGCGCGCGTGCTGGCCGACGCGTTGCGCGCGTGCGAGACGCGGGGCGTCACCGGTCAGGGCGTCACACCGTTCCTTCTGGACTACCTGGTGCGGCACACCGACGGTGCCTCCCTGGCGGCCAACCTGGCGGCGGTACGGGGGAATGTGCGGCTGGCCGCGGAGATCGCCGGGGTCTGGGCCGAGGCGGAGTGAAGGACGCCGGTGCGGGCCCCGCGGGCACGCGCGGGGCGCTGCTCGTCATCGGGGACGTCATCACCGATGTCGTCGCCCGGCATCGCGGGCCGCTCGCGGCCGGTACCGACACGGGCGCGGCGATCCGGACGGTGCCCGGTGGCGCGGGCGCCAATGTGGCCTGCTGGGCGGCGCATTGGGGCTGTGCGGACGTACGGCTGCTCGGGCGGGTCGGCGCGGACACGGCCGGCTGGCATGAGCGGGAACTGGCGGCGAGCGGCGTACGGCCTCTGCTGGTGGTCGATCCGGGGGCGCCGACCGGGACGGTGATCTGCCTCGTCGACGCGGGCGCGGCGGCCGAGCGGACGTTCCTGACCGACAGCGGGGCGTCGTTGCGGATCGGTCCCGGCGACTGGTCGGACGCCCTGCTCGACGGGGTCGTACGGCTGCATCTGTCGGGGTATCTGCTGTTCTCGGAGTCGGGCCGGGCGCTGGCGGGCGTGGCGCTGGCGGCGGCGCGTGAGCGGGGTGTGCCGGTGAGTCTGGATCCGGCGTCCGTGGGGTTTCTGCGGGAGTTGGGCGTCGCCCGGTTCCTGTCGCTGGTCGCGGGGCTCGATGTGCTGCTGCCGAGCAGTGCGGAGGCGGTTCTGCTGACGGGGCGGTCCGACGCGGCAAAGGCGGCGGCCGAGTTGAGCCGGCGGGTGCCGCTGGTGGTCGCCAAGCATGGGGCGCGGGGTGCGCTGGTGGCATGGGAGGGGGCGGTTCGCGCGCGCGGACCGGCGGGTCCGGTGTCGCCCCACAACACGACCGGCGCCGGGGACGCCTTCACGGGGGCCTTCCTCGCGGCGCTGGTCGCGGGGGCCGGGGTCGAGGAGGCGGCGGCGCAGGGGTGCCGGGCGGGGGCGGCGGCGGTGGAACGGGTGGGAGGCAGGCCGGTGGGGACGGGGCGCCGCGGAGGCCGGGAGGCGGGGAATCGGCCGTCTGACGGGGGCTTGTGAAGGAGCCCTCCGCTTTCCTGCGCATCGGGGCAGGGCAGTGGCTGGAACGGCGTGCACCGGGTCGACGCTCTGCGCCGACGGCTCGTCGTGCCCATGTCGTGAGGGCGTGCCTCGACCGGCGGGCGGGCTGCGGAGGTGGTCGTCCGCGAGGTTTCGCGAGGTGTCGATGTCGGTGGCGAGGACCTCGGCGGTCGGGCTGGCCCGATCTGTGAACCCCCTTTGCCCACAGGCGAGAACAAGGAGTTATCCACAGGCGGGAACAAAGCGGAATCCGCGCTATCCACAGGCTTGTACGGCGTTGCCCCAGCCCTGGCAAACTGGCGCGACAGGGCGGCGGAGACGCGGCACGGGGGAATTCACGCAAGGAGATCACGATGTCCATGGCAGGGAATCTGCGCAAGGTCACCAGCCTCGGCGCGGTCGACGGCCTGCGCCGGGTGGCCCGGATGGCGCGGCGGCGTCGACGGGTCGATCTGAGCCATCCCGCCCGGTCCCCGCTGGGTTCTTCGGTGGTCAACTGCGTGGCCTACGAGTACGGGTGCCGGGTTCCCACCTGCGTGGATCTGGTGGACGCGGTGGAGCGGGTGCGCAAGACAGGTGAGGGCTTCGTCTGGCTGGGGCTGCATGAGCCCACGGCCCGGGAGTTCGCCGGGATCGCCGAGTTGTTCGATCTGCATCCGCTGGCGGTGGAGGACGCGATCGAGGCCCATCAGCGGCCGAAGGTGGAGCGGTACGGCGAATCGCTGTTCGCGGTGTTCAAGACGGTCACCTATGTCGAACACGAGGAACTCACCGCGACCAGCGAGGTGGTGGACACCGGCGAGATCATGGTGTTCGTCGGCCGGGACTTCGTCATCACGGTGCGGCATGGCAGCCATGGCTCACTGGGGCCGCTGCGCGAGGAACTGGAGGCATCGCCCGAGCATCTCGCGAAGGGTCCGTCGGCGGTGCTGCACGCGGTGGCGGACCATGTGGTCGACGACTACCTCAGTGTCGTGGAATCCGTGCAGGAGGACATCGACCAGGTCGAGACGGACGTCTTCGCGGAGAACGGGGCGCGGACCGACCCCGGCCGCATCTACCAGCTCAAGCGGGAACTGCTGGAGCTGAAGCGGGCCGTGGCACCGCTGGGCCGTCCGCTGCTGGAGCTGTCCGACCCGACCCTGCGGACCGTCGACGAGGAGATACGGGCGTACTTCCGCGATGTCTCCGACCATCAGCAGCGGGCGGCGGAGCAGATCGCCGCGTTCGACGAAATACTCAACTCCATTCTCCAGGCGCATCTCGCGCAGGTGACGGTCGCGCAGAACGAGGACATGCGGAAGATCACGGCGTGGGCGGCGATCATCGCCGTACCGACCATGGTCTGCGGGATGTACGGGATGAACTTCGACCACATGCCGGAGCTGCACTGGCGCTACGGCTACGGGATGGTCATCGGCGTCATATCCGTGGTCTGCGTGACGTTGTACCGCCGCTTCCGGCGGATCGGCTGGCTGTGACCGGTGTGGAACCGGCGCGGGTCGGAGCCGAAGCCGGTATCGGTATCGGTATCGCGCCGACGCGGGTCAGCGCGTGGCGCTGCGGGCGTAGACCCGTCCGGCCCAGCTCGCGATCTGGTCGTCCGTCAGATGCTGGGCCAGATCGGCCTCGCTGATCATGCCGACGAGACGCTTGTTCGCGATGACGGGGAGCCGGCGGATCTGGTGCTCCTGCATCTCGTGGAGCACCTCGCTGACATCGGCGTCCGAGTCGATCCAGCGGGGGGTGCCCTGGGCCATCTCGCCCGCGGTGACCTTGGCCGGGTCGTGGCCCATGGCCACACAGCCGATCACGATGTCGCGATCGGTGAGGATGCCGCAGAGCCGGTCGTCGGGGTCGCCGATGGGCAGGGCGCCGACGTTCAGCTCACGCATCAGCTGGGCGGCGCGGTCGAGGGTTTCGTGGGTGGGTATCCACTGGGCACCACGGTGCATGATGTCTTTGGCGGTGGTCATGAAGTACCTCCCGGTGCCGGGCGGCCGGTGCGACGCGGGACACGCCGCTAGTCCCGGCGCCCTCATTCTCGCCGCGCCACGGAACCCACGCACCCGGAGCCGCCGGGTGCCGCCGGGACCGGGCTCCGTTGTCCGCGCCCACCGGCTCAGGCCGAGAATCCGATGATCTTGTGCGGCACCACGCGCACGATCACCCGGACCTGGTCGTCCCTCTCCCCGGGCGGGTCGGCGCCCAGGTACTTGTGCGACAGCTCGCGCGGGAGCCATTTGGTCTCGTCGGGAAGGATCTCGGCGGTGCCGCGGATCTCGACCGAGGTGTACGGGTCGGCGAGGTCGTAGACGGAGAGGCTGACGCGGGGGTCGCGGCGCAGATTGCGCACCTTCTGGCGGTTGTCGATGGAGGAGAAGAGCACGGTGTCGTCCTCGCGTTTGATCCAGACGACCGAGTTCTGCGGGGCGCCGTCGGGGCCGATGGTGGCGACGCCGGCGAAGTTCTTGCCGTCGAGGAGGGCGCGGACGGAGGTGTCGAAGGTGACAGGTGCGGTGGAGTCGTTCATGAACACACCCTAGGTATATGCACGTGCACATAAAAGGGGTTCGTTGGAATCCGTCGCCCAGGAACCCGAACGGCATCGGAGGACAACCGGCGGCTCGGCGGAGTCATCCCTTCCAGCCGCCCCACGCCGGGTGGCGCGGGTCGTCGGCGCGGACCAGGACATCGGCGGCGGCGGCCGGATCGGTCTCGGCCGTGTAGCGCTCGAAGGCGGGGAGGGTCCAGTGGTCGGCCTCGGGGGTGCGGCGGCGCAGGGCGGCCGGGGAGAGGAGGACATGGACGGTGAGGTCGAAGGGGAACCAGTGCCGGAGCAGGAGGGGGCCGTGGAGCAACAGCGTTCCACCGGGCGGGAGTCGGACGTAGTCGCTGCGGGTGGCGCGGTCGGTGGCCGGGTCGCGCAGGTCGGGCAGGACCCGGCCGTCGCCGCCGGGTTCGAGCGGGCCGAACACCTCGCGCCACAGGGCGCCGGTGTCGAACCAGCCGTCGAAGTAGGCGTCCACGTCCTGGTGTCCGTGCTCCAGCCGCAGCGAGGCGGGGCGGAGAAAGCCCTCGACGCCCACGGAGAGCGCGGGCCTGCCGCGGACCCGCAGGGCCTCCCGTACGCGTTCGGCGAGGTCACCGGGGCGGGCCGCCGGAGCCCCGTCGAAGGCGATACGGGGCCAGGGGCTGCCGTCGACCGGTTCCAGGTCGAGCAGCCGGTCGGCGAGCAGGTCGCCGAGCCGGTCCCAGGTGATCGCTTCGAGTCGCACCCGACCATGATCGGTCAATCCGGTCGGGCACCGGAACACCACGTCCGGTGGGGGTCACCGCGTGGATCGGGTGCCGGGGCCAGGAAGGAAGCGGACATGGCGACACGGTCGACAGGCCCAACCCCTCTCTCCTCTCCCGGACTTCTCGCCCTCCAGCCCCTGAGGCGCAAGCGTTGTGCGGCCTGTGGGCGCGGGCCGTCGGCGATGCTGGTGCCGGAGGAGGCGGCGCCCCGTTGTCCCGGCTGTGCCGACCCTGGGCGGCTGGTCCATCTGACACGCGGCGACACGGCGCTGGGCCGGGCGGAGGCGCGCAGACGCCGCCGTCTGTGGGATGGGGCCCGGCGGGCGGCGCAGGACCTGCGGTTCACGGACGCCTTCGCGTGGGAGATCCACCGGCTGTTTCCACGCTGCCCGGAGCAGCGGGCGCGGGAGATCGCGGCGCACGCCTCGGTACGGGGCAGTGGGCGTGCACTCTCCGAGGGAGCGGTGGTCTCGGTGGTGGTGGCGTCCATAGGGCATGTGGACGTCGTACGGCCGGCTGCTCATAAGCGGCGTGTCGCGGTACGAGGCGCGGCGGCGGATCGCGCCGATGGTGGAGGCGGTGCTCGGCGCGTGGCAGGAGCAGGGACAGCAAGGTCAGCAGGGTCGGAGTCAGGAGGAGGTCCAGAGCAGAGGCAGAGGGCGGAGGGCGAAGCAGAGGTGGGCAGGGGTCGGCTGAGCCGTCCCGCGGCCGTGGACGCTCACATATGGCTCTGCGCGGCTGGGGCATGTTCGGGGGACGGTGGAGGGCATTGACTGAGAGTGACGTAGCCGCCGAGCGGTCTGTCCCGACGCTCGGTGACCGGCGGATGACCGGCCGCCGACCCGGACCGAACACTTCACAGGAGCGGACGTGGAAGTCGACATGATCGAGGGACCGTACTTCGTGCTGACCGTTCTGGGAGTGCTCGGGACGGGTCTGGTCGCCGGGGTCTTCTACGGCTTCTCGACGTTTGTGATGCGGGGCCTGGCCGCGCTGCCGCCCGCGCAGGGGGTCGCGGCGATGCAGTCGATCAACGCGATGGCGCTGAAGCCGGCGTTCATGGGCCTGTTCGCCGGTACGGCGGTGCTGAGCGCGGTGATCGCGGTGGTGACGTTCGTGCTGTGGCCCCGGGAGGGGACGGTCGAGCTGCTGCTGGGCAGCGCGCTGTATCTGTTCGGCACGTTCGGGCTGACGATCGCGGGAAACGTGCCGCGCAACGAGGCGCTGGCGAGACGGGAGGCCGGTACGGCGGAGGCGTCGTCGTACTGGTCGGTGTACCTACGGGAGTGGACGGCCTGGAACCATGTCCGTACGGCCGCCTCGGCCGCCGCCGCGGTCTGCTACGTCCTCGCGCTCGCTTAGGGCCGCTGGTCTGGATCATGCCGGGCTCGTGGGCCCTTGCACCGCTCCCTGATCCCACCTGATCCACTCCCTGATCCCGCCTGATCCACCTGATCCAAGGGAAAGGCCCCTGGGGCCGCGTCGGCACGAAAGCGCCGCTCATCGACGAGTCGTCGCCGGTGACCGATGGTCGTATGGTGGCCGGAAGGACCCGGTCGAGGGGCGTCGGGGACGTCGCGGGAACCCGCCGAGGGAACCGCCCGACGGACGACGAGGCTCCCCGGAAACCTCCCCGAGGAAGACGCCCATGGCAGACCCCAAGGGATTCATGACCACACCCCGGCGGGAGTGGCCGCGCAGGCCCGTCGAGGAGCGGGTGCGTGACTGGGACGAGGTGTATGTCCCAGGGGCACTGCTGCCGATCATCAGCAAGCAGGCGGACCGGTGCATGGACTGCGGGGTCCCGTTCTGCCACGACGCCTGTCCGCTGGGGAATCTGATCCCGGAGTGGAACGACCTGGTGTCGCGGGAGGACTGGCGCGCGGCGGCGGACCGGCTGCACGCGACGAACAACTTTCCCGAGTTCACCGGGCGGCTGTGTCCGGCGCCGTGCGAGGCGGGGTGTGTGCTGGCGATCAACCAGCCCGCCGTCACCATCAAGAACGTCGAGTGCGCGATCGCCGACCGCGCGTGGGCGGACGGTTTCGCGCCGCCGAGGCCGCCCGACCGGCTGTCGGGGCGGACGGTCGCCGTCATCGGCTCCGGGCCGACCGGGCTGGCCGCCGCCCAGCAGCTCACCCGGGCCGGGCACACGGTCGCGGTGTACGAGCGGGACGACCGGCTCGGTGGGCTGATGCGCTACGGCATTCCCGAGTTCAAGATGGAGAAGCATCATCTGGAGCGACGGCTGGCGCAGATGCGTGCCGAGGGCACCAAGTTCCGTACGTCGATGGTGGTGGGCCGGGATGTCCGCGCGGACGAGCTGCGGACCCGTTACGACGCCGTCGTCCTGGCCACGGGTGCGACGGCGTGGCGTGAACTGGACGTGCCGGGGCGTGAACTGACCGGTATCCACCAGGCGATGGAGTATCTGCCGCTGTCCAACCGGGTGCGTGAGGGCGACCTCGATGTGTCCCCGCTGTCGGCCGCCGGGAGGCATGTCGTGATCGTCGGGGGCGGCGACACGGGGGCGGACTGCCTGGGGACGGCGGTCCGGGAAGGGGCCGCGTCCGTGACGCAGCTGG
The DNA here is from genome assembly GCF_042749375.1 of Streptomyces sp. NPDC059477. NCBI lineage: Bacteria > Bacillati > Actinomycetota > Actinomycetes > Kitasatosporales > Streptomycetaceae > Streptomyces > Streptomyces sp. NPDC059477. The sequence goes on from NZ_JBHYUG010000002.1 coordinate 44,972, forward strand.
ACATCTACGGCCGCCCGGACGCCGCGCGCGACGAGGATGCCGAGCCCTGGCCGACGTACCCGAAGATCTACCGGCTGTCGGGGGCGCACGAGGAGGCGGGCGAGCTGGGTACGGCGCCCGCGGCGGACGCCGACGCGCGGCTGTTCGCGGCGTCGACGCTGCGTTTCACGGGGGACGCGGACGGCAGGGTGCGGGCGCTGCATCTGGTCGGGGTGGACGCCGGGCGCCGCCCGCGCCCCGGCACCGGGCGGTCGCTCCCGGCCGACCTGGTGCTGCTCGCCCTCGGCTTCACCGGGCCGGACCGCGAGGACGGGATCCTGGAGCAGTTGGGGCTGGCCATGGAGCCGCGCGGCACGATCGCGCGGGACCGGGACTTCGCGACGAACGTCCCCGGGGTGTTCGCCGCCGGGGACGCGGCCCGTGGGCAGTCGCTGATCGTGTGGGCGATCGCCGAGGGCCGGGCGGTGGCGGCGGCCGTCGACCGGGCACTGACGGGCAGTTCGACACTGCCGGCGCCGATATCGCCGTACGACCGGCCGATGACCGTCTGAGCGGGGCCGACGCGGCGCGGCCACGCCCTGGGGCGCGCGAATGGCGTGCGCCGCGCCGCTCGGCGCCACCGCTCACCCCCGTCGGGCGGGTCAGCGGCGTTCGTCCGTTCCCGCGACCTTGCCGGTCGCCAGGGCCACCCGGTTCCAGGTGTTGATGGTGAGGATCAGGGAGATCACGTGGGCCAGTTCGGTCTCGTCGAACTGGGCCGCGGCCTGGGCGTACACGTCGTCGGGGACGCCGGCGTCGGCGACCAGGGTGATCGCCTCGGTCAGTGCCAGGGCGGCCTGTTCCTTGGCGGTGAAGAAGTGCCGGGCCTCGCGCCACACGGCGACCAGGTGCAGCCGGTCCTCGTCCTCACCGGCCTTGCGGGCGTCGTTGGTGTGCAGGTGGAGGCAGTAGGCGCAGTGGTTGAGGTGTGAGGCGCGGATCTGGATCAGCTCGACGAGAGCGGGGTCCAGGCCCTCGCGGGCGGCGGCGTCGAAGCCGATGATCGCCCGGAAGACCTTCGGGGCGGCCTTGGCCATGTCGATGCGGGGCTTTCGGGCTGCGGCGGAGGTGGCAGAGGCAGGAGCGGAGGGGATGTCGATCGCGTCCGTCACGTCCGTCACGTCGGTCACGTCCGTCACGTTCATCGTGTTCGTCGTGGTCATCGCGTCCGTCGCCGTCATCGTGTTCGTCGTCATGACCATGAATCTACGTCCGGAAAGACCGGCGGTAGAGTTCAATCCCATGGCAGATTCGTGGGTCAATTCAGCGGAGCGCATCGGTGCGGATCTGCATCTGGAGCTGACCGGGCCGGGCGGTCGGCGGGCGGCCCTGATCCAGGCGCTGCGGGAGGCGGTACGCGGTGGACGGCTGCCCCCGGGCACCCGGCTGCCGCCGTACCGTTCGCTCGCCGCGGACCTCGGGGTCGCCCGCAACACGGTCGCCGACGCCTACGCGGAACTGGTCGCGGAAGGCTGGCTCACCGCGCGCCAGGGGTCGGGGACGCGGGTGGCCCTGGGGATCGCCGGGCCGACACGACACGCCGGGCGAACGCCCCCGAAGGCACCTCCACGCGCGCGTGGGCCACGACACGATCTGCGCCAGGGAACGCCGGACGCGTCGGCGTTCCCGCGCGCCGCGTGGGGCACGTCCTATCGCCGGGCGCTCCAGCAGGCGCCCCATGACGCGTTCGGGCCCGGGGATCCGGCCGGACGCCGGGAACTGCGGGAGGCGCTCGCCGAGTATCTGGCACGCGCGCGTGGCGTACGGGCCGAGCCGGACCGGATCGTGATCTGCTCCGGCTTCGCGCACGCCCTGCGGCTGCTCGCCGCGAGCGGGGTGCTGCGCGGCCCGCTCGCCGTGGAGGAGTACGGTCTCGGCTTCCATCGCGACCTGCTGGCCGGCGCCGGGGTACGGACCGTCGCGCTGCCGCTGGACGAGGACGGTGCGCGGGTCGAGGAGTTGGGGCGGGAGCGGGCCGTTCTGCTCACGCCCGCCCACCAGTTCCCGACCGGCGGCCCGCTGCACGCCTCGCGCCGCGCGGCGGTGATCGAGCGGGTACGCGCGCGGGGCGGGGTGCTGCTGGAGGACGACTACGACGGGGAGTTCCGCTACGACCGCAAACCCCTGGGGGCGGTCCAGGGGCTGGCCCCCGAGCACGTGATCTACATCGGTTCGGTCAGCAAGAGCCTGTCCCCCGCGCTGCGGCTGGGCTGGATGGTGCTGCCGGAGCGTCAGGTCGCGGAGGTACTGGCCGCCAAGGGTGAGCGGGAGGGCTGGGCGAGCGTCCTCGACCAGCTGAGCCTCGCCGACTTCCTCCTGTGCGGCGCCTACGACCGTCATGTGCGGCGCATGCGCCAGCACTACCGGGGACGGCGGGACCGGCTGGTCGCGGCGCTCGCCGAACGGGCGCCGCGCATCGGGGTGACCGGTGTGGCGGCCGGACTGCATGCCGTGCTGCGGCTGCCGCCTGGCACCGAGGCGTCCGCGGTCAAGGCCGCCGTCTGGCAGGGCGTGGCCCTGGACGGCCTGTCCGCGTTCCGCCATCCGGCGGCCCTGACACCGCCGGTGGACGGTCTGGTCGTCGGTTACGCGACCCCGGCGGAACATGCGTACGGGGCGGCGCTGGAGGCGCTGTGCGGGGTGCTGCCGCCGGGGTAGGCAGAGGGGGTCGATGCGGCCTGGTGAGTTCGGCGGTCCACGGGGCCTGCGTCCCGTGGCCCCTCCCCTCTCCCGACGCCCATCACCCCTCCCCCTCCCCCTCCCCCGCCTCGCCCCTCCCTCGTCTCAAGGCTTGCGCGCGACCGCCCCGTACCCCGGTATCACCCCGTCGTTCTGCCCCGGCACCGGCTCGCCCAGCTCCGGCTTCCACTCGTCGACCACGACGACACCCGGGTCGATGAGTTCCAGGCCGGTGAAGAAGCGGGCGAACTCCGTGCGGGAGCGCAGGGCGAGGGTGATGCCCGCGGCCTTGAGCGTGGCGGTCGCGGCGGCCGACTCCTGCGGGGTGAAGTCGCCGGTGGCGTGGGTCATCATCAGGTGGCTGCCGGCGGGAAGCGCGGCGACGAGCCGGGTGACCAGCTCATGGGCGCCGTCCTCGTCGGCGACGAAGTGCAGCAGGGCGACGAGGGACAGGGCGACGGGCCGGGTGAGGTCCAGGACCTTCCCGGCGGCCTCGACTATGGTCGCCGGGTCACGCACATCGGCCTGGACGTACTCGGTGACGCCCTGTGGCGTGCTGCGCAGCAGGGCGGCGGCGTGGGCGAGGACGATCGGGTCGTTGTCGCAGTACACGACCCGGGCGTCGGGCGCGATCTCCTGGGCGACCTGATGCAGATTGGGTTCGGTCGGTATGCCGGTGCCGATGTCGAGGAACTGCCGTATCCCCTGCCCCGCGAGCCAGCGGGTGGCGCGGTGCATGAAGGCCCGGTTGACCCGTGCCATCACCGGGACCCTGGGGTCGAGGGCGAGCATCTGCCGGCCCATGGCCTCGTCCACCGGGTAGTTGTCCTTGCCGCCGAGATACCAGTCGTACATTCGTGCGGGGTGCGGCTTGCTGGTGTCGATCTCGATGGCGCCGATGGGGTCCAGCCCGGTCATGAGCCACTCCGTGAGCGTCGGACGGGTAAGAGACGGGAACGAACGAGAACGGACGAGCAGAGGGGGAGCGAGACGCGGGCCGAGGTCACGCGCGGGTCTGTACAAGCCAGTACAGATCAGTACGGTCAGTCCAGGTTGTACAGGTCAGTACAGGTCAGGCAGGTCCATATGGATCAAGTGGATCGTACGGATCGGACTGGTCGGGGGATCGCCCCGTGGTGAGCGATCCCGGTCCTGCGGTCAATGGTCAATTTAGCGTGGCCGGTGCTTAGTTGGTGCTCAGTTGACGCTCAGTCGGCGGTGGTGAGGGATGCTGGGCACGGAAAAGCAGCAAGGTCGTTCAGGAGAGCAGGAAGTCGGCCTCCCCCGCCTTGGCGCCCTCGATGAAGGCGGTCATCTCGTCGGTGGTGTAGATCAGCGCCGGGCCGTCGGGGTCGGTGGACTGCCGGACCGCGATCCGGCCGTCGGCGAGTTTCATCGCCTCCAGGCAGTTGCCCCCGTTGCCGCCGCTCCACGGCTTGTGCCAGCCTTCGCTGCCCAGCTCGCGGGCAGGCATGCCGTTGTAGATCCGCGCCATGCGGGTCAACGGCCTCGGCTGGGACGTGATGCCATCCATTCACAGCTCCTCGCGGAGATCCCTGAGGATCTCCTTCGTACGTTGTGCAGTAGCGGCCTGTGCCGCCATGCGGTCCATGACCTCCAGGTAGGTGGCTACCTCGGCACGCGCGTCCAGGTAGACGGCGCCGGTCAGGTACTCGCTGTAGACCATGTCCGGCAGTTCGGGCATGGCAAATCGGAAGAGGACGAAGGGGCCGTACGTACCGGGGTGCGGGCCTGAGGCGAACGAGATCACCTGGAGCGTCAGATTCGACAGCTCGGTGGCCTCCAGCAGCCGGTCGATCTGCCCCCGCATCACCTCGGGGCCGCCCACGGAGCGGCGCAGCGCGGTCTCGTCCATGACGACCCACACCCGGGGCGCGTCCGCGCGGGTGAGCAGGTCCTGGCGCTGCATGCGCAGGGCGACATGGCGCTCTATGTCGTCGGGCCGGGTCTGGCCGACGGCGCCCGCCCTGAGCACGCCGCGCGCGTAGTCCTCGGTCTGGAGCAGGCCGGGGACGAAGTGCGGGTCGTAGCTGCGGATGAGCCGGGCGGCGCCCTCCAGGCTGACGTACATGGAGAACCAGCCGGGAAGGATGTCGTGGAAGCGCTGCCACCAGCCGGGTTTGTTGGCCTCCTCGGCGAGCTGGACGAAGGCTTCGGCCTCCTCGTCCTGGACGCCGTACGCCTTCAGGAGCAGCTGGAGGTACGGGATCTTGAGCCCGACCTCGGCCATCTCCATCCGGCGGACCGTGGCGGGCGCGACGCGGAGGATCTTGGCGGCCTCCTCGCGCTTGAGCCCGGCGCTCTCCCGCAGATCCAGCAGGCGCCGGCCGAGGACGACCTGGCCGACCGTCGGCGCGGACCGTGGCTCACTCACGCTCCACCTCCACTCCACACAAGAACTCGATGGACTCGACGGACTCAGGGGACCCTGGGGATCCAGGGGCCCGGACGCACTTCAGGGGCTCGAACGGGCTTCAGGGCTCGGGGGGCTCAGGGGGCCAGGAGGACTCATGGAGCCTCTGGACCTCCGGGACCCCCGAAGGGACAAACAGGTAGATCCTGACAAGTGCTCCGGCAGGCATTCCGGCAGGCGCAATGGCAAGTGCTCCAACAGGCTTCACGGCGCCCTTCGAAAATGTATTCGAAGGCGTGAACAGACCTTCGTTTTCGAACTGACGCCGCTCCACATGCTGTTGCGAGCAGTGTGCCACGACCGTGCAGAGAGTCATACGGCACTCTGCAATTTTCAGAGTGACACTTGCCAAGTGTTCACGGCGGGGCGATAGTGGCAAGCGTGATTCCGTCCCCGCCCTTAGGAGCAGACGCCGCCGCAGGCCCCTTCGGCCTCGACGGCGCCGCTACGCCGGCCGGTCCCGCCGAGACCGTCGCCGAGCGCCGGTTCCGCTTCGAACTGGCCGCGCATCCGGGTTCCCCCGCGCAGGCCAGACGGCTGACCCGGGCCAGGCTGACCGGCTGGTCGGTGTGCGAGGACACGTGCGACACGGCGGCCCTCGTGGTCTCCGAACTGGTCACCAACGCGATCGTGCACACCGCGAGCGACATCGTCGTCTGCGAGCTGCACGACGGCGACGACCTGGTGCGCATAGCCGTGCGGGACGAAGGTTTCGCACCCGGTGAGCCCCAGCCGTCGCCACAGCGGCCGGATGAGGAGCACGGGAGGGGATTGCTCCTCATAGACGCCCTGTGCCGGGCCTGGGGCGCTCAGGAGCATGGCCCTGGGCTGCTGGTCTGGGCGGAGCTGCCGCGACAGGCCGAGGTCGCCCCCCGGGGCGACCTCGGCTGGGGCGCCCGCCCCAAGCCCGGTCCGGTCAAGGGCGGCTCCGGCGACGACGAGGGGGCCGACGCGCTGCTGCGCAGCCCGGTCATGATGCCGCGCGAGCGGGACGGGGAGAGGGGTAGGCCGTGAATGCCGTGTCCTGCGGCGGACAGGTGCTCAGCCTGGACACACTGGTCCGTCTGGGGCGCGGGGTACGGGCCCCGGGCGCGTCGGTGCCGGGTGCGCCCCGCAAGCTGTCCGTACCCGACGGGATGACCGCACCGATGGGCTGCGACGCGGTGGCGGTACCCGCCGACTTCGGCCCGCTGGTCATACCCCGGCTGCCGCGCGTGGGGTGCGTCTACGCCGATGAGGCGCACTGGTGGTGGCTGGTCCCGTCCGACTCGGACTACGCCCTCGACTGGCCGGCCCCGGCCCAGTACACGGCGGGCGCGCTGGTCGCCGACGCCCCGAAGCTGATCCACCGGCCCGACGGGACACTTCCGTACACGCCGCCGATCCCCCTGTATCTGGCACTGTGCCGCCTGACGGGGGCGACGCCCAGCTGGTCTCGGCCGGTCAGCGCGTAGGGCTCCGCCAGAGGGCGTGGGGCTGCTCCGGGTGCGGCCCAGCAGAGTGCCGCTGAGGGTCGTATGGCCTCGCGGGGGGGCCGCAGGGCTCCGCTGAGGGCCGACAGGGCTCCGCTGAGGGCCGTAGTACTTCGCCGAGGACCGGATACCGGTAGGGCTACCGGATACCGGTAGGGCTCACCCGAAAGCGCAAGCTCCGTAGAGATCCGTCCGCCGTGGCCGCCCGCCAGCCCGCCCCGGCGCCCCCACCCTCCGGCGTACGCCGTCGCACCCCCGTCTCCCCCCTTCGCGCCCCGCCACGCCCTCCCCCCTCGCTCCCCCGGCGGCAATAGTGGGCCGTTCGTCGACGGACGGGAGGCCGACGGTTGGGCACGCGAAGAAGCGGGGGGAGAGGCGGTCGGAGAGGCGGCCGGACAGAGGAGCAGCCCGACGGATCGAACCCGGCGGAACAGCCCCCGGCACCCCCGGGACCCGAAGCACCCGAGGCACCCGAAGCACCCGAGGTATCGGACTCCGAGCGGCTGCTCTTCGGCGGCCCACTGCGCTACGACCTCGGCTGGAGCAAGCACGAGGACGCCTTCCTCGAACTCAACTTCCGGGCGATGATCAAACGCCTCCCGGCCCTGCTCACCGCCAGCCTGCGCCTCGCCCTGGCGGCCGACCGCCGCGCCACCCGCACGGTACTGACCGCCGAGATCGCCCGGGGCCTGGCCCAGGCGGTCAGTCTGCTCGCCGTCAACAGCGCGCTGGGCCGTCTCATCGCCGCAGGCCCGATCGAGGACCGGCTGCGCGGCGCGCTCCCCGCGCTGGTCACGATCGCCGCCGTCACCGTACTGTCCGCGCTGCTGCGTGCCGCCTCCACGTACGCCACCGGACGGCTGGAGCCCAAGGTGGAGCGGGTCGCCACCGAGCAGTATCTGGAACGGGCGGCGGCGGTGGAGCTGTCGGCGATCGAGGACCACGCCTTCCACAAGCTCCTGGACACCGCGCAGTACGGCGCCTCCTCCGCCCGACGGATGATCTCGTACGCCACCCGGGTGGTGAACGCGGCCATCTCACTCGTCGCCGCGGCCGGCGTACTCACCGTGCTCCACCCGGCGCTGCTCCCGCTGCTCGTGACGATGACCCTGCCCAGCGCCTGGAGCGCGCTGACCATGGCCCGTCGCCGGTACGAGTCCTTCCACGCCTGGGTGCAGCACGCGCGGGCCGGCCGGCTGATCGGCCAGTTGCTCATCCAGCCCGAAGCCGCCCCGGAGATCCGGCTGCACGGCGTCGGCCCGTTCCTGCTGCGCCACTTCCGCTCGATGTCGGAGAACGCGGAGGCCGAACAGGCCCGTCTCGCCAAGCTCGCCGCCCGTACGGGGCTGATCGCGGCCACCTGGACGGGCCTGGCGACCGTGGCGACGTACGCCACCCTGGGCGGCCTGCTGCTGGGCGGCGCGATGGCACTGTCCGTCGCGGGTACGGCGGTCATCGCGATCCGCACCGGCTCGGCGAACCTGGACACCCTGGTCGTGGAGGTGAACTCGCTCCACGAGGAGGCCCTCTTCGTGGGCGACCTCCAGCGGCTGCACCAGGAGGCGGAACGCCGGATGATCCCCGTGGGCGGGGCGGCGCTGCCCGAGGAGCCGCGCGAGATCCGGTTCGAGAACGTCAGCTTCGCCTACCCGGGTGAACGCCCCCGCCCCGCCCTGGCCGACGTCACCCTCTCCGTGCCCCTCGGCAAGATCGTCGCCCTGGTCGGCGAGAACGGCTCCGGCAAGACGACCCTGGTCAAACTGCTCGCCGGTCTGTACTCGCCCGACCGCGGCCGGATCCTGTGGGACGGCGTGGACGCGGCCGGCGCCGACCGCCACGAGCTGGCCGCGCGCGTCGCCATGGTCGCCCAGGATTTCAAGCGCTGGCCCTTCACCGCGCGGGTCAATGTCGCCGTCGGCCGCTCCTCCGCGCCCCTCACCGAGGAGCGGCTGGCCAAGGCGGTCGGCGAGGCCGGGGCCGAAGGGGTGGTCGCGGATCTGCCGAACGGGCTGGACACCCTCCTCGCGCGGGAGTTCAGCGGCGGCCACGAGCTGTCCGGCGGCCAGTGGCAGCGGCTCGGCATCGCACGGGCCGCGTACCGGCAGGGCCGCATCCTGATCGTGGACGAACCGACCGCCGCGCTGGACGCCCGCGCCGAACTGGAGGTGTTCGAAAAGATTCGGTCACTGGCCGGGGCGGGCCAGACGGTCGTCCTGATCACCCACCGGCTCGCCTCGGTCCGCCACGCGGACCTGGTGCACGTCCTGGACCGTGGCCGCCTGATGGAATCCGGCACTCCGGACGAGCTGCTGGCCACCGGCGGGATCTACGCGGAGCTGTACGCGCTCCAGGCGGAACAGTTCACGACGGCACGCGTCCCGAGACCCGCGTCGGCAGCGGCACGGGCGTCGGCGGCACCGACGTCCGCGCCCAAGGCCGGTTGACAGGGCGGACGCCCCCTTCACGCCACCAAACCCCCCGCGCCCTCCCCACCCCGCACGATCACCGGAAACGCGTTCGACGCGAGGTCCATGACCACCTCGGCCGCCGGCCCTTCCCTCCGCCGGGCCTGCGCGAACTCCTCCGCGGGCCACGATCCGCGCGGCCCGCCCGCGGGAAAGCGTTCGAGCACCCGCCGCCCGTTCACCGTCTCGCACCTCCAGAAAGCGTCGAAACCTGTGAGAGTCAACGTCTTCCGGAGGCCGATCGGCTCGCCTTGTCGCCGGACCGAGACCTTCTTGACCGGTGGAGCGAGGCATCCACACCCCCCACCTCAATCAATGTCAATCAACATCAACCCGAATCAATCCACATACTCATCGTGATACTTGAGGTGCGCGCTGCCCGCGAGCGGCCCGAACGCCTCCGCACGCCCCTCGGGTGCCTCCCACTCCTCCTGCCGTCCGAGCGCGGTGAGATCGAGGAAGCCGGTGGCCGAGCCGAGCCCGTCGAGTCCGCGGTCGTACGTCGAATAGGTGTGGAAGACCTGATCCCGGTCCCGCAGGAAGCAGCTGAGCCCCGGCTGTTCGAACAGCTCTCCGTCCCGCTCGCGCGTCACCTCGAAGTCGGTGTTGAAGTCGGAGTCGTGGGACGAGTACCAGGGCACCGTCCAGCCCATCCTCGCCTTGAACGGCAGCAGCCTGGTGTACGGCGCCCGGGAGACGGCCGCTAACGAGGTGCGGCGGGCGTGCAGATGGGCCGGGTGGCCGAGCTGATCGAGGAAGTACGAGCAGCCGGGGCAGCCGTTCTCCCACTCGGGGGCGAACATGAAGTGGTGGACGACGAGTTGATCGCGTCCCTCGAAGAGGTCCAGCAGGGTGGCCTTGCCGTTGCCTCCCTCGAACACGTACTCCTTGTCGATCTCGACCATGGGCAGCCCGCGCCGCTCCCTGTTGAGGGCGTCTCGCGCGCGGGTCGCCGCCTTCTCCTTGGCCAGCAGTTCTTGCCGTGCCCTGCGCCACTCTTCGCGCGATACGACCTTCGGAAGCGACATGGATCCTCCTGTGCGACAGTCCCGTTGAGGTGGTGACTGCCGGACTCACCGGAACTCATCGCGCGACCCGGAATTTCTCCGAGAAATCCCGCCCCGTCCATCGGCCCAACCTTCTTCGCAGGTCAGATGGTTGAGCTGTACGACACCGGAAGGGTGAGCAGTCCTCGGGCGCGCAGCGAGGGCCGCCAGCGGAGGCCGGCGTCATCATGGGTGTCCGCCGGGGCCAGGGCGAGCCGCGGGAACCGTTCGAGGAGCGCGGCGAGGGCGATCTCGGTCTCCGCGCGGGCGAGCGGGGCGCCCAGGCAGTAGTGGATGCCATGGCCGAGGGCGAGATGCCCGGAGGTGTCCCGGCCCAGATCGAGCCGGTCGGGGCCGGGGAAGCGGACGGGGTCGCGGTTGGCGGCGGAGAGCGAGAGCCAGACGGTCTCACCGGCCGGGACGGTGACGCCGCCGAGGGTGATGTCCTCGGTCGGGAAGCGCCGGATGGCGAGCAGCGCGGGCCCCTCGTATCGCGCGAACTCCTCGACGGCGGCGGGCAGTCGCCCCGGGTCTGCGCGCAGGGCGGCGAGTTGGTCCGGGTGGTGCAGCAGGGCCAGTACGGCGTTGCCGATGAGCTGCACGGTGTTCTCGTAGCCGGCGAAGAGGATGAGGAAGGCGAGCGACATCAGTTCGTTCTCGCTCAGCCGGTCGCCCTCGTCGCGTACGGCGATGAGGTCGGAGAGCAGATCGTCGCCAGGGGTGGCGCGCTTGTCGGCGATGAGGGCGGTGAAGAAGGCGAGCAAGGCGGCCACCGCGTGCCGAGCCGCTTCGGGGCGTTGCGGATCCGGGGCGACGAGGGCGTCGGTCCAGACCCGGAAGTCCCGGCGGTGCGGGCCGGGCACGCCCAGCAGATCGGAGATGACGGTGATCGGCAGGGGCGCGGCGTAGGCGGCGATGAGGTCGGTGGTGCCGTCGGGGCCGAGCACGTCGAGGAGCCGGTCGGCGGTGTGTCGTACGGGCGTACGAAGGCGGGTGATCCGGCGCGGGGTGAAGGCGTTACCGACCAGGCGCCGGACGCGGGTGTGGTCGGGCGGGTCCATGTTGAGGAGGTTGGCGTCGAGCGCGGGCGGCAGCGCGAACCCCCGGTAACCGCCCACCGTGGCATGCCGCTTGTCCAGGGACAGCCGGGGGTCGGCGAGGGCGGCACGGACATCGTCGTACCGGGTGACGAGCCAGGCCGGGGTGCCATCGGGCCCGGAGATGCGATGCACGGGGGCGCTGTCGCGCAGCCGCCGGTAGACGTCGTAGGGCTGTTCGAGAAGCCCGTCGGCGAGATCCATGCCCCTATGAAACCGGGCGGGGACCACGTGGGATGGACAGGAGCCGAACTCACTCACCGTACGAGCGACACACCCACCCGACGACCGACGTCAGTCCCCGCACGCCCCCCACACCCCGGACACACCAACTACTCCAGACACCACCTCCTACCCCTCCGACTCCGCCTCCTCCGACTCCTGGTACCTCTGAATCCGCCGCCCATGGCTCCGGTCGAGCAGGGCGGGCATGCGGGCCGTCATCTCCCGTACGACGGCGGGCACGTCGACCGTCAGCAGTTGCCGGTCCCGCATCAGCACCCGTCCGTCGACGACGGTGGCCCGTACGTCGCCGGAGCGGACGCTGTGGACGAGGGTGGCGGCGAGGTCGTGGACGGGCTGGGTGTGCGGCCCGGTGAGATCGACGAGGGCGATGTCGGCCCGTCGCCCCGGCGCGATGCCGCCGATCGTGTTCCCCAGCCCCACCGCGCGGGCGCTCTGCACCGTGGCATGATGCAGGGCCTGGCTGGCGGTCAGCCAGCGGGGATCGCCGGTCACGGACTTCTGCACCAGGGCGGTGAGCGCCATGGACTCCCAGACGTCGAGGGAGTTGTTGGAGGCAGCCCCGTCGGTGGCGAGCCCGACGGGAATGCCGATCTCGCGCAGAGCGCGGATGGGCGTGGTGGTGGGCCAGCCGAACTTCAGATAGCCGCGCGGGGCGGTGGCGACGGCGATACGGCCCCCGGCGCGGCCCCGTACGGCAAGGTCGCGGTCGAGAATCCCCGTGCCGTGGGCGATGAGGAGGTCCGTTTCCAGCAGCCCGGCACGTTCGAGTGTCTCGATGGGGGGGACCCCGTGCCGGTCGAGGGCTGCCTCGGCCTGTGCGCAGTTCTCGGCGGCGTGGAGGTGCACGGGAAGACCGTGTGTGCGGGCGAGGTCGGCGGTGGCGGCGAGGTCGGGGTCGGTGAGGTGTAGGGGGCGTGCGGGGCGAGCGCGGTGGTGATACGGCCGCCCGCGCTCCCCCGGTACCGCAGCGCGAACTCCAGCGGCCGTTCGCGCCCCCGATCCCCCTGGGACGAGAAGTACGCCTCGCCGAGCAGCGCCCGCATCCCGCACTCCTCGACCACTGCGGCGACGGCGTCCATGGCGAAGTAGTGGTCGGCGAAACAGATCACGCCGCCCCGGATCATCTCGGCGCAGGCGAGCCGCGCCCCCAACGCCACGTCTTCCTCGGTGAGGTTGGTCTCCACCGGCCAGACGACGTCGTCGAACCACTCCTCGATCGGCAGATCCTCGGCGATCCCGCGCAGGACGACCATCGGGGCGTGCGTATGACAGTTGATCAGTCCGGGCAGCGCGACCTGCCCCCGCCCGTCGATGACCTCACCACCCGCCATCCCCACGGCATCGGCGGCATCGACGAGGGCGTCGACGACCCCGCCCCGCACCACGATCGTGACACCCTCCCGAAACCCCACCTTCTCGCCCTCGCCCTCGCCCTGCACGAGCACGGTGCAGGAGGTGATCAGAAGATCGGCACTCGGGTTCATCGCGCCACGGTACGGCGGTGGGGGCCTGGGGGGATCCGAACCGGGCGTCTGGTCGCCGGGCTGCCGTGAGGACGACGCCTTCCCGACCACGAACCCGAACCCGAACCCCGACGAATCTCCGGGCGGCGGCAGCGAGGTCGAATCACGCGCCGGTACGGGTGGGGCTCGGGGAGCGACGACGATCGGGCGCCGGAATGCTCGGCGTGAAACCCGGCGTCTTTTGCCCCCACACGGCCCTCATCAGCTCCCGCCGCTGCTCCGGCGCCGGCAGCCGCCGGAACATCGCCGGACCGCCCTCTCGGTGGACGCAATCGATGCCGTAACGGTGCAGAAGTTCGACATCCCATGGCTGGGGCGCTTCCGGAAAGAGCGCGGCGAGACTACGGGCGGGCTCAGGACTGTGCGGCGCATAGTCGAGCAACTGCCCCAGTGCCTCCCTGACATGCCCGTGCGCGGCAGTGCTCTTCGCCTCGACCACCTCGGCCCCCGCCGCTCCCCGCACATAGAGGTCGGTGATGCCCGAACGGCAGTAATACCGCTGCGCCGACTCGCCCCGCGCATGGAGAAACGCCCGATACTCCTTGACCAGTTGGGCTTCGAACCGATCGACGACGACCATCCGCCGCGCCCGCTGATAGCCCGTCCGGCGCGTACGCATCTCCTCGGCAGCCGCGACCCGGACCGGGTCCGGGACCGGGACAGGGACCGGGACAGGGACAGGGACCGGGACAGGGACCGGGACAGGGACAGAGACCGGATTCCAGTCCGGGTCCCGGTCGTCCGGATCACTGCCCGGCTCCCCAGCCCCACCGGCCGACACGAGCGCCGACTCCCACGCCACACTCGTCGTGATCATGAAGTCCTCCAACACCGACCGTGCCTTGTCGCCCCGCAGAAGCAGCTGGCCGGGGTAGCTGAAGGCGGGCTGATAGCCGAGGGACGCGTTCAGTTCCGCGTACGGAATCTCGGCGTCGACCAGGTCCAGCAGGCTGTACACCGTGTGCCAGCTGTCCCCTCCGGGCTGCGGCGGCCAGAGCAGATCGGCGAGCGAGCGATTGCGGAAGACGGCTCCGACCTCTCCTATAGCGCGCACCTTGCTCTGCCCGGTGAAGAGCACGACGTCGCCCGTCCGCACCTCGCGGAACTTGCTGTCGTGGGCGGGAGTCGCACCCCAGAACCGGGCCGTCCCCTCGGGATGCAGGCCGAGCAGCAGCGCGCGGTGCTCGGCCGTCAGCTGGGTGTCGTACCGGTGCTCGGTGAACGCGACCTGCTGCTCGACCGTGTCCTTCCAGTGTTGCCGTGTCGCGGCGCTGCCGTACGACGGTGAAACAAGCACCCGGGCCATATCTTTCGCTCCCGTCATGGCTCCATGTGGAACCAATGGATCTCTCGGATCTAGTGGATCTAGAGGTCTGTCGTCCCTGCGGGGCTCATGATCCCAATGAGCTGCTGTGTCCTGGTGATCGCCGCGGTGAGAACATCACCCGCGCCCGCGCCCGCGTGCTCGTCCTTGTGCTCGTGCTCGGCCTCGTCCGGGCCGGTGGTCAGGGACGTGATGATGTCGTCCACCGTCCGTAGGTCCGCCCGTTCCAGGAGCCGCTTCTCGTTGGTCACCCATTCTCCGCGTGCGGCCAGGACGCCGTGGGCCGCGTGGGCCGCCGCGACCGCGATGAAGCCCGCGGTCTCCGTACGGCGGCTGGCCGGGGCGTGGTTGGCCTGCGCGTAGGCGAGGGTCGCCCGCGCTGTGCCGAGCCAGCGGGTGGGGGCGGTCACCCGGAGCCTCTGCGGATAGGCCGCGGGCCGTGGCAGCGACCCCCGCAGCACCCGGTTGATCGCCAGTTCCGCCAGCAGCAGATAGGTCGGGATGCCCGCCAGGTGGAAGAGCAGGGGCTCGATCTGGAAGTCGCCGTTCTCCGCCTCCGCCGTGACGCGGTCCACGGTGTCCAGGTCGCGGTAGTGCACGTCCACCCGGCGCCCGTCGATCGTCAGCCAGGCGCCGCCGTTGAAGACGCCGCCGCCCCAGTCGCCGATCTCGGAGACCTCGCCCGGCCAGCCGATCGCGCGCAGGTCGGACGGGGCGAAGGGGCCGCGGTAGTAGACGGCCATGTCCCAGTCGCTGTCGGGGCGATGGGTGCCCTGGGCACGGGACCCGCCGAGGGTGACGGCGCGGACGGTGGGGAGGGCGGCGAGGCGGTCGGCCGTGTGTTCCAGGAACGCGGCGTCGTTCTCCCGGAACACCTCGTCGGAGGGGGCAGGCATACGGGCTCCCGGTGCCGGTCGGGCAAACGGGGGCAGCCTATGGGGGGATTCGGCGGCACGCGAACCATAAATCGTCGGCACGCGTACCTCGATACCGCTGACCGGTAATTCGCGTGCGCCCGGCGCCCCCGCGCGGCAGCATCGACCGCACGATCGACAAATGCCGCACAACCGAGAAATGGAGCCCCCCTTGCTCAAGCGCGTCACCGTCCCGTCCCTCTTCCCTCCGCCCACCTACTCCCACGCCACCGTCGTCGAAGCCGGTACCAGACTGGCGTTCCTCGCCGGGTCCGTCCCGGTCGACGGGGACGGGAAGGTCGTCGGAGAGGGTGATGCCGTACGGCAGGCCGGGCAGGTCCTCG
The DNA here is from genome assembly GCF_042749375.1 of Streptomyces sp. NPDC059477. Classification (NCBI taxonomy): domain Bacteria; kingdom Bacillati; phylum Actinomycetota; class Actinomycetes; order Kitasatosporales; family Streptomycetaceae; genus Streptomyces; species Streptomyces sp. NPDC059477. The sequence goes on from NZ_JBHYUG010000002.1 coordinate 60,555, forward strand.
CCAACCTCGGCGAGCAGCTCCGGGCCGTCGGCAGCGATCTGGAGCATGTGGTGAGCACCGACGTCTACGTCGTCAGCCCCGACCCGGCCGTACTCGCCGCCGTCTGGGAGGTCGTACAGGCGTCCGAACTGAGCGCCGGACCGCACTCCTCGACGCTCATCGGCGTCGCCGCCCTCGGCTATCCGGGGCAGCTCGTGGAGATCACCGCCACCGCCGTCGTACCGGAGAGCGACCCCAGCGAGGGCGACCGTACGGAGGATTCCGTACGGGACTAGAGCCCACCCGGCGGCGGCTCGGGCTGCGACATCGAACGACATCGAACGACGCGGACGGCGCGGACGGCGCAAACGGCCCCTGCCGTGCCCGGCGAACGCCCCGTGGTCTCCTCGCCCTACTCGGCGAACGCCGCGCGGCCGTCCGGGGCCAGCCCCGCCGCCCGTGCCGCCGCGCGGAGCGCCTCGCGCAGCATCTCGGGGGTGAGCCGGCCGGTGAAGGTGTTGCGCTGGCTGACGTGGTAGCAGCCGAGCAGGTCGGGGCCGCCGTCGAGCCGTACATGCGTCCCGTGGGCGAAGGCCGGGCGGGGGCGCGGCACGGTCCAGCCCGCCTCGGCGAGGGCGGGCAGCGTGGCCTGCCAGCCGTAGGCGCCGAGGACCAGCACGGCCCGCAGGGTCGGCCGCAGCAGGCGCAGTTCCTCCACCAGCCAGGGGCGGCAGGTGTCCCGTTCGGCGGGGGTGGGCTTGTTGTCGGGCGGGGCGCAGTGGACCGGCGCGGTGATCCGGACGCCGTGCAGGACGAGACCGTCGTCGGCGGCGACGGACGTCGGCCGCGAGGCCAGGCCGACGTCGTACAACGCCCGGAACAGGACGTCTCCGGAACGGTCGCCGGTGAACATCCGTCCGGTCCGGTTACCGCCGTGCGCGGCGGGCGCCAGGCCGACGATCAGCAGCGGCGCGTCCGCCGGGCCGAAGCCGGGGACCGGGCGGCCCCAGTACGTCCAGTCCGCGTACGCGGCCCGTTTCGTGGCGGCGACCTCCTCACGCCAGGCGACCAGCCGGGGACAGGCACGGCAGCCGGCGATACGGCGGTCCAGGGCGGCCAGCGCTGAAGCGGCGCACGCGCTCCCGGGGGAGGCGTCCGCGCCGGGCGCGCGCCCGCCGGGAACCTGGCCGCTCTCGTCCATGCCACCACCGTACGACCGCCCCGCCGCCCCGCCTCCCTCCTCCCCTCCCCCGGTTACGTCCAGACCGCCCCCACCGCAACGAACCCGCAGATCAGCACGAACAGAATCCCCAGCAACGGCGTCACGAACCGCAGATATCTGTCGTAGCCGACCTTCGCGAGGGCCACGCCACCGATGGTGACGGCGGTCGTCGGCACCCACAGGTTCATCCAGCCGCTCGCCGACTGCCACGCGGTGACGACGACCGCGCGCGAGACGCCGGCGAAGTCGGCGAGCGGGGCGAGGATCGGCATGGCGAGCGTGGCGTGGCCGGAGGTGGACGGGATCAGGAAGGCCAGCGGCAGGTTCACCACGAACACCAGGATCGCGAAGACCCCGGAGGAGGTGTCCGCCACCACGCCCTCGATGGAGTGCAGCACGGTGTCCGTGATCTCGGCGTTGTTCATGATGACGGTGACCCCGCGAGCCAGCACGATCACCAGCGCGGGCGAGATGAAATCCGCCGCCCCCCGCACGACCGTCGCACTCAGCTTCTGCTCCCCCATCCGCGCCACCAGCCCCACCAGCACCGCCGCGCACAGGAACAGCGCGGCCAGCTCCGGGAAGGACCAGCCCAGCTCGAAGCCGTACGGGATGGCGTCCGCGTCGCCCGTGAGCGCGCTGGACCAGGGCACCACCGAGAAGATCATGAAGGCGAAGACCAGCACCATCACGCCCAGCACGGCCTTGTGCAGCCCGGTCAGCTCGGGCACCTCGTCGCTCGGCTCCTGGTCCCGGTCGCCGGGCAGGAACCCGGTGAGCGAGCGGGCCGGATCACGCTGCACCCGGCCCGCGTACCGGATCACATACGCCACCGTCACCACCGTCAGCACCACCCACATCACGAACCGCAGTACGATCCCGTCCCCCAGCGAGATACCCGCGGCGGACGAGGCGACCCCGGTCGCGAACGGGTTGACGGTCGAGCAGAGCACCCCGATCCCGGCACCCAGGATGATCGTGCCGACGGCGACCATCCGGTCGTAGCCGAGGGCCAGCATCAGCGGCACGATCAGCCCGTAGAAGCCCAGAGTCTCCTCGGCGAAGCCCTCGACCGTGCCGAGCACCGAGAACACCACCATGATCCCGGCGATCAGCAGCGCCCCGCGCTCCCGCAGCCGGTGGGCGAGCCGGGCGATCCCGCGATCGAGGGCGCCGGTCGCGAAGACGACCGTGATGAACGCCCCGATCGCCAGCACGAACAGAAACACCCCCGCACTGCCGTACAGCGCACCCACCAGCTCCGGCCCGACCCGCCCGGTCCGCTGGTCTTGGATGCCGTACAGACCGTTGACCGGGGAGAGGAAGAGGTCGTTCAGCCGGTCGGCGAAACTCTGCCCGGAGTCCACCCGGTGGTACGTGCCCTGGATCGGAGCGCCGGACCTGTCCCGGTCGTACACACCGGACGGGATCAGAAAAGCGAGCAGCCAGACCGCGATCGTGACGATGACCAGGACCGTCAGCGCACTCGGGAAGCTGAACTTCCGCCGTGGCTCCCCGATCTCCGCCCCGGCGCCGTTTCCGTTTCCGGCGCCGTTTCCGTCCCCGGGCTCACCCCCACTCTCACCCCCACCCCCACTCCCCTTCGCGCTCCCTTTCCCGTTCCCGCCCGGACTGCCGCCACCGGCACCCCCCTGGGTGACCGTCATCCGGACGCCCCGGACGTCCCGGAGGCCCTCGACGCCCCGGACCCTCCGGACGGCCTGACCTGGGCCTCCGGCCCGGCCTCCCCCGTCGCCCCGCCCCGGTGGAATCCACTCGCATACCGCTCCACGAACCCGCACATCGCCACGACCGTGTTCCGCAGCTCCGAGAAGAGCACCCGTTCGTTCGGGGCGTGCAGATTGCAGCTGGCGTCCTGCGCGCCGAAGAGCAGCACCTCCGCGTCGGGCGCGGCCTGCGCCAACCCGTTGACCAGCGGAATCGACCCACCGGTCGCCACATACGACGTCTGGCTCCCCCACGCCGCCGCGAGCGCCTCCCGCGCGGCACGGTAGGCGGGCCCGTCCGTCCGCGCCTCGTACCCCGGCCCGGTGTCACCGGCCGTCACCGTCAGCGGCACCCCGAACGGCTGGAGCGGTCGCAGATGCTCCAGCAGCAGCGCCTGCGCCTCATGCGGGTCCTGGCGCGGATGGAACCGCAGATTCAGCTTCGCGCGGGCGTACGGTACGACGGCCGACGCGGCGTGATCGACGCTCGGCGCGTCCAGCCCGATCACGGTGATCGCCGGCCCGCTCCACAGCCGTTCGCCCAGACTCCCGCTGCCGATGAGCGGCACCCCGTCGACGACCCCCGCCAGTTCCCGGAACTCCTCCTCGGTGTACCCGGCACCCTCCCAGTCCTGCCGCCGCAACCCCTCCACGGCCACGTCCCCGTGCACGTCGTGCAGGGTCGCGAGCGCCTTGAGGAGCACGAGCAGCGCGTCCGGCGCGGCGCCCCCGAACTCCCCGCTGTGTCTCGGCTCCGCCAGCGTCCGCACCTCCACGACCACCTCGGCCGCCCCGCGCAACCCGGTCGTCAGCGTGGGCGTACCCGGCCGGAGGTTGCCGAGGTCGGCGATCACCATGGCATCGCACGCGAACCGCTCCGGATCGGTCGGCGGATACCCGTCGAACGGGCTGCCGTACTCCTCCTGCCCCTCGAACACGATCTTCACCCCGACCGGCGGACGCCCCTCGAACGCCCGCAACATCCCCAGGTGCGCGATCACATTCGCCTTGTCGTCCGCGATCCCCCGCGCCCTGAGCCCGCCCGCCACGGCCGTCGGCTCGAACGGCGGCGACAGCCATAGCGACTCGTCGCCCGGCGGCTGCACGTCGTAGTGCGAGTACAGCAGCACGACGGGCGCCTCCGGATGCGGCGGCGGAATCTCGGCGTAGATCACCGGCGCGGTGTCGGGCAGGTCGATCCGCTCCACATGCGCCACCCCGGCATCACGCAACAGCCCGACCAGCAGGTCATACGCCTGCTCCACCGGTCCCGCCGGAAATCCGGGAAACGCCACCGAGGGAATCGCCGCCAGCCGCTCCAGATCGGCCGTCAGTCCATCCATCAACCCGTCGACCTTGGCCACCACGTCCACACCGGCCTCCCTCACTCACCGTCGATGCCCACCGTCGAAACCCACCGTCGAACGGCCCACAGTCCAACACCCTCGACCACCCTCGACTCCCCGTCCCGCCCCCGCATCCGGGGTGGACCGCCGGAGTGTCCGGCACCCTGGAAAAGGGCTCCGTCGCACCGCCCGCCCCCGACTAAGGTCGAAGCCATGAGCACTCGGAACCGCACGCAGGCCCCGACCGGTGACCACACCACCGCCCCCGGTCCCGAGCGGCCCACCGGAGGCCCCCATCACGGGCGAGTTCCGACGTCCCGGCGCGGCGACGACAACGCCCGCGACACCGTCGGCGCCGGACCGACCGGGGAAGCCCGGCCGACCCGAGAGGCCGGTCAGGCCAAGGAAACCGGTCAGTCCAGGCAGACCGGCCCGACCGAGAACGCCCGGCAGGGCAAGCCGGACAAGCAGGCCAGACGGGCCAAGCAGGGCAAGCGGTCCCGGCAGACCGACATGGCCGAAGGCGACCAGGACGACACAGTCGCCGAAGCCCGCAGCGCCGACGAGCCCGACGACCCCAGGGACCACTGGCCCCCCAGTCACGCGAAGCCCGGCCACGCCGACCTGACGCCCCCCGCCCACCGAAGCGGACAGGCCCGCACCCGCGACAGCGCCACGGAGCCGACACAAAGCACCGCCGGGCCGACCGCTGACGCCCCCGAGCCGATCAGCGACGACTCCCAGCCGACCGGCAACGGCTCCGAGCCGCACGGACGCCCTGCGTCCTCCCCCTCCCCCGAACCCGACGCCCCGGAGAACACCGCCGCCATCGCCGCCGCCGACGCCGCCCGCCCAGCGACGGGCGAAACCGTGCGCATCGACAGCTGGATCTGGTCGGTGCGCCTGGTCAAGACCCGTTCGGTCGGCGCCGCCGCCTGCAAGGGCGGCCATGTCCGGGTCAACGGAGAGCGCGTCAAGCCCGCGCACTCCGTCCGGATCGGCGACGAGGTGCGCCTGCGCCACGAGGGCCGGGAACGGGTCGTGGTCGTCAAACGCCTGATCCGCAAGCGCGTCGGCGCCCCGGTCGCCGTCCAGTGCTACATCGACAACAGCCCGCCGCCCCCGCCCCGCGAGGCCGTCGCCCCCGCCGGTCTGCGCGACCGTGGCACCGGCCGCCCCACCAAGCGCGACCGCCGCGAGTTGGAGCGTCTGCGCGCCCTGCGCGAGCAGGGCACCAACTTCGGCGACCCCGATCGCCGTCAGGGCCGGTGACCGGACGCGAGCGACTCGGTCTCAGAGGAGGAGTGGGCCCCTGCTCACGCCTCCCCCTCAGCACACCCCCAGAATCCCCAGAACCCCCCAGAACCTCCATCACCCCCGCAGTACACCTCCCAGCACCCGCCCCAACTCCACGTTCCGCCCCCGCCGCGCCCAGGCGATCAGACCCAGCGGCACAAGGAGGATGAGAGGTGTCGCCGCGTTCTCCCCATGGAACTCGGTGAGCTGGACGACGAACGCCCCCACCATCAGCGCCCCCAGCCCCATGGCCGCCGCCGACTGGAGCAGCGGAATCACCAGCCCTATCGCCCCGGCCAGCTCCAGCGCCCCGATGGTGTACATCCCCGCACTGCCCCAGCCCATGGCGTCGAAGGAATCCACGGCCGACGGGTGGGCGATCAGCTTGGGCAGGGCACTGGCGGTCGCGTAGAACAGCGCGAGCAGTATCTGGATCGCCCGCAGCGCGATCCGGGCCCGCCGACCCCTGGCCGGGGACGATACGACGGCACTCACCACGGAGGCCGTGGCAGCCGCAGAGCCCGCAGGAGCCACGGAGGCGGCGGAAGCCACCGAGGCCGTGGGCGCGGTGGAAGAAGAAGGGGAAGTCGTGGCAGCCGGGGACTTGGGCATCGGGTCTCCTATGTGAAGCGGTCCGTTCATCCGTCACAGAGGTAGACCCCCAACGCGCCCGAGACTCATCGGTGCCGGGCACCTTCAGCACCGAGGCGTTCACGAGTCATCGCACACCCCACTCGGCTTCCCCGACTCAACGTCGGCATCCCGCTTCGGCCGGGCCCCCTACCCCTCCACCGGCACCGCCCGCACCCATATCCGATCCTCCGTCAGATACTCAGCCACGCGCAGCCCGCTCTCCACCAACGTCTCCTCGAACTCCTCCCGCGTCATCGGGCGGACGACGAACGTGTGAGTCCAGGCGGCGTCCGGGAACTCATACTCCGCCCGGACCGAGTTCGTCCCGTCGCCCAGCGGCTCGGACGCAGCGATCCGGATGGTGAAGCCGTGGGGGTCGACGCGCTCGCGGGGCACCTCGGTGTGGTAGTTCTCCCCCTCGCGCTGGATCAGCACGCTGCCGCCCGGCGCGAGGTGCCGCAGGCAGGTCCGCAGCATGCCGCGCCGCACCTCGGGGTCTCCGGTGTGGACCAGGAACGAGGCGAGCAGCACCGCATCGAAGGTCTCGTCCAGGGCGAGGCTCTCGATCGGGCCGCATATGGTCCGGGCCCCCTGGACGCGTTCGAGCATGTCCGGGGACTCGTCCACCGCCGTGACCGTGAAACCGCGCTCCACCAAGGGGTGGGTCGTCCGACCGACACCACTGCCCAGTTCCAGGATCCGCGCGCCCGCCGGGACGGCTGCGGTGATGATGTCGGGCTCGTTGCCCACCGGCAGCCGCGAGTACAACTCCACCGCGCAGCCGTCCGGCGTGATGGCACCGGGTCCCGTGCCTTCGTATCCCTCTCGCATTTCCAGCCTCATGCCCGTCCAACGGCCCGCCCTCGCACCCCCGTTCCCACCCCACCCACCTTCACCCGTACGTATGAACCAACCTCGCACAAGCAACCCTCACGACCGCCCGCCCCACCCCAGTCAGGGCAAAGTCCCCTATACCTCCCACGGAAGCGCTGCCGGACGCACGCACCGGCCACCGCATCGCGGCGAGGTCCCGCAGCGCCTCGGAAAGATCACCGACGCCCGGCAGCATGTGCACACACCCTCGCCGAAGAGTACGTTTCCAACAGGAGCAGTGATCCCGATGCCGATGCGTACGGGCAACGAACCGCGGACGGCGCGCAGTGCGCTGCGGGCCCGCTTCTGGCTGAGCGTGTGGGGGATGTTCTGGGCGATCTTCGGGACGGCCGTCTTCATTCTGACCGGTCACCCGGGCTGGGCCGCCGCGTGCGGTGTCCTGTGGCTGGTGGTCACCATCGACATGACCATGATCCTCCGCCACATCCGCCAGGGCCCGCACTACCAGCCCGGCCGGGACGTCCCCCCGTACGAGCCACCGCACGAGCCACCGAGACACCACCGTACGTAACCGATCGACCACGTTCGATCGCCGAGACGCACCGGAAACGAACTCGCAGCGACAGCGGGCCGCTCACAGATCGAACCGTGCCGCCTTCACATACTCCGGGTTCGGGTCCAGCGCGGCGGCCAGCCGGAAGTGGCGGCGGGCCTGGTCGGGCCGCCCCTGGCGTTCGTAGGTGCGGGCGAGGGCGAAGTGGGCGAACGCGTTGTCCGGCTCGCGTTCCAGGACGACGCTGAATTCCAGTTCGGCGGGCCGCAGTTGCGCGGCGGCGAAGAAGGCCCGCGCGCGCAGCAGTCGCGCGGCGGTGTTCTCGGGGTGCGCGGCGATGACACGATCCAGCAGCTTCACCGCACCCCGCGGATCCCGCGCGGCGAGCAACTGCTCGGCGGCGCGGAAGTCGATGACATGCGTCTCCGGCGTACGTCCGGTCGATCCGCTGGTCTCGGGCACGGCAGAGTCCTTCCCTCGATAGAGGATTTCAACGCCCGCAAGGGACGCCGCTATTCCTCCGAGGGCCACGGGACGAGCAGAAATCAACGGGACCGGAAGAAACCCACGGCACCGACCGAGGACTACCGGCCGACGACCGAGACCTACGGAACCGGCCGCGCCCGGCGCTCCAGCTCAGCCCACACCTCCCGCACCCGGCCGCGCAGCTCGTCCAGCGGCACATCGTTGTCGATCACGATGTCCGCGATCTCCAGCCGCTTCTCTCGGGTCGCCTGCGCGGCCATCCGCGCGCGTGCGTCGTCCTCCGTCATGCCCCGCAGCCGTACCAGCCGGTCCAGCTGGGTGGCGGGGGCCACGTCGACGACGATCACGACGTCGTACAGCGGGCCCAGCGCGTTCTCCGCGAGGAGGGGTACGTCGTGGACGACGACGGCGTCCTCGGCGGCGGCCGTCTCCAGCTCCCTCGACCGCGTGCCCACCAGCGGGTGCACGATGGAGTTCAGTACCGCCAGTTTCCCGGCGTCGGCGAAGACGATGGATCCCAGCTTCGGCCGGTCCAGGCTCCCGTCCTCGGCGAGCACGTCCGGCCCGAACGCCTCGGCCACGGCCGCGAGTCCGGGCGTACCCGGCGCCACGACCTCACGCGCGATACGGTCCGCGTCGATCAGCACCGCCCCGCACTCCACGAGCAGCCGCGACACCTCGCTCTTTCCGGCGCCGATCCCGCCGGTCAGACCAACGGACAGCATGGCCGCGCCTCCACCTCACCACCCCCGCCGAAACGGGGAACACCCATCGAGAACCGACACCTGAGCCGACACACACCGACACCCACCCCGCCGACCGGCGCCACCAGCCACCAGCCGACAGCCGACAGCCGACAGCCGACAGCCGACAGCCGACAGCCGACAGCCGACAGCCGACAGCCGACAGCCGACGCTACCGGATCAGCCGTCCCCCTCCCGCTCCGCCAGGAACCGCTCGAACTCCCGCCCGATCTCGTCCGCCGACGGGATCTCCACCGGCTCGGCGAGCATGTTGCCACGCGTCTCGGCGCCCGCGACGGCGTCGTACTGGTGCTCAAGGCCCTGCACCAGCGCCGTCAGCTCCTCGTCGCCCTCCTGGATCTGCCGGTCGATCTCGGTCTGCGTACGGTGGGCGTCCGTGCGCAGCGCGTGCGCGATGCCGGGCAGGACCAGGCCCGTAGCCGCGGTGATCGCCTCCAGCGCGGTCAGGGCCGCGTCCGGGTACGGGGAGCGCGCGATGTAGTGCGGTACGTGCGCGGCGACGCCGAGGACGTCGTGACCGGACTCCATCAGCCGGTACTCCAGCAGCGACTCCGCGTTGCCGGGGACCTGGGCCTCCTCGAAGGGACTCTGGTGGCCGGGGACCAGGTCGGCTCGGTTGCCGTGCGGGGTCAGGCCCACGGGGCGCGTGTGCGGGACGCCCATGGGGATGCCGTGGAAGTTCACCGACAGGCGGACGCCGAGGCGTTCCACGACCTGCCGGACGGCCGCGGCGAAGCGCTCCCACTCGACGTCGGGCTCGGGGCCGGACAGCAGCAGGAAGGGCGCTCCGGTGGCGTCCTGGACGATCCGGACCTCGATGCTGGGCTCCTCGTAGCCCGTCCACCGGTCACGGCGGAAGGTCAGCAGCGGGCGGCGGGCGCGGTAGTCCACCAGACGGTCGTGGTCGAAGCGGGCGACGACCTGGTGGGGCAGCGAGTCGAGGAGCCGGTCGACGATCTGGTCGCCGGTCTCGCCCGCGTCGATGTATCCGTCGAAGTGATAGAGCATGACAAGGCCGGCGGACTCCTGGGCGAGCGCCATGTCGACGACGGCCAGGCCCTTCGGCTCCCACGTGTACAAACCCTGCGGATCAAGCACTGTGACCGCTCCTCCTCGTGTTCCCCCTCCACAACGTGATGCACGGCACGGGCATTCCCGCCCCCACCCCACTCCCGCGCCCCGCCCACGTCACTCCCACCCGGCTCTCACCCGGCTCTCACCCGGCTCCCACGCGGCCCCTCTTGACGCCCCGTCACCGCTCCCCTACCTTCCCGAACACCCGCAAGTTCACATCCCCACCCGCAATCTATGTACATGAACAGCGTCCATCCATACGGGGCTCATCGCGCACCCATGCAGCCCCCGCAGCGCTACCCGCCCCGAAAGCCACCTGAACGCCCCCACCGACAGGAAGGCCCACCATGCGCACCCGTACGCTGCTCACCTCCCTGCTCACCCTCACCACCGCCACCGGCGGCCTGCTGACCACGGCCGCCCCCGCCCCGGCCGCCACCGCTGCCGCCGGCACCACCGCGGCGGTCATCGAGGTCTCCACCGCCGCCCAGCTCAAGTCCGCCCTGATCGCGGTCCGTCCGGGCGACACGATCCAGTTGGCCGACGGCACCTACACCGGCAACTTCAAGGCCACGACACCGGCCACCCCGGGCGCCCGCATCACCCTCACCGGCTCCGCGAGGGCCGTCCTGACGGCGGGCGGCGGCAACGGCCTGCACCTCAACGGCGCGTCCTACTGGACGGTCAGCGGGCTGACCCTGACCGGCGGGCAGAAGGGCATCATGATCGACGCCGCCACGGGTGTCGTCGTGGACGGCGTGACGGTCCACGGCCTCGACATGGAGGGCGTCCACTTCCGCAAGTCCAGCACCGACGGCCTGATCAAGAACTCACGGATCTACGACACCGGGAACGACGGCCGGGGCATGGGCGAGGGCGTGTATGTCGGCACCGCCAACACGCTCACCGACAACAGCGACCGCGTGCAGATCCGGAACAACGTCATCGGCCCCGATGTCGGCGGCGAGGCCATCGACATCAAGGAGGGCACCACGGGCGCCCAGATCGTCGGCAACACGTTCGACGGCCGTGGTTTGACCGGCGCCAACTACGACGACTCCTGGGTCGATGTGAAGGGCAACAACGTCCTGGTCGAGAACAACACCGGCGTCAACACCACGAACGACGGCTTCCAGACCCACACCCAGCAGCCGGGCTGGGGCTGCGGCACCATCTTCAGAGGCAACAGGTCGACACTCACCGGCGCCACCGGCTCGACGCGACTGGCCATCAACGTCACCAACTCCGGCCCCGCATGCGGCACAACCGTCCACAGCAGCAACACGGTGACCGGCGGCAACGCCCTGACCAACATCCCCGTGACGCCGTAGAGAGGGGCGCGGGAACTGCGCGAACGCCCCCACCCACCGGCACCCGAAACACCATCGGAGAACGCAGAGGGACCGCACCTCGAAAGGTGCGGTCCCTCTATCGGCTAAACCTCAGCGGCAGCGCTCAGCTCTGACCACCGGCCAGCTTCTCGCGCAGCGCGGCCAGCGCCTCGTCCGAAGCCAGCGCGCCGGAGTTGTCCGGGCCCTCGGAGGAGTACGAACCGCCACCGCCGGACGCGGCCGGAGCCGCACCCGCCGCGTCGCCGCCCTCGGCGGCAGCAGCCGCGTCGGCCTCGCGGGACTTGATGACCTGCTGCTGGTGCTGCTCGAAGCGGCTCTGCGCCTCGGCGTACTGGTTCTCCCACACCTCACGCTGGGACTCGTAACCTTCGAGCCAGTCATTGGTCTCGGGGTCGAAGCCCTCGGGGTAGATGTAGTTGCCCTGGTCGTCGTACGACGCGGCCATGCCGTACAGGGTCGGGTCGAACTCGACGGACGCCGGGTCGGAACCGAAGGACTCGTTGGCCTGCTTCAGCGACAGCGAGATCCGACGACGCTCCAGGTCGATGTCGATGACCTTGACGAAGATCTCGTCGTTGACCTGGACGACCTGCTCCGGGATCTCCACGTGGCGCTCGGCCAGCTCGGAGATGTGGACCAGACCCTCGATGCCCTCGTCCACGCGGACGAACGCACCGAACGGAACCAGCTTCGTGACCTTGCCGGGCACGACCTGGCCGATCTGGTGGGTGCGGGCGAACTGCTGCCACGGGTCTTCCTGGGTCGCCTTCAGCGACAGGGAGACCCGCTCGCGGTCCATGTCGACGTCAAGGACCTCGACGGTGACCTCCTGGCCGACCTCGACCACCTCGGAGGGGTGGTCGATGTGCTTCCAGGAGAGCTCGGAGACGTGGACCAGACCGTCGACGCCACCCAGGTCCACGAAGGCACCGAAGTTGACGATCGAGGACACCACACCGGACCGCACCTGGCCCTTCTGGAGGGTGGTGAGGAAGGTCTGGCGCACCTCGGACTGGGTCTGCTCCAGCCAGGCGCGGCGGGACAGGACCACGTTGTTGCGGTTCTTGTCCAGCTCGATGATCTTCGCTTCGAGCTCCTTGCCGACGTACGGCTGGAGGTCGCGGACGCGGCGCATCTCGACGAGGGAAGCCGGCAGGAAGCCACGGAGGCCGATGTCGAGGATGAGACCACCCTTGACGACCTCGATGACGGTACCGGTGACGATGCCGTCCTCTTCCTTGATCTTCTCGATGGTGCCCCAGGCGCGCTCGTACTGGGCGCGCTTCTTCGAGAGGATCAGGCGGCCTTCCTTGTCCTCCTTCTGAAGGACCAGGGCCTCGATCTCGTCACCCACGGCGACGACCTCATTGGGGTCGACGTCGTGCTTGATCGAAAGCTCACGGCTCGGGATGACACCTTCGGTCTTATAACCGATGTCGAGCAGGACCTCGTCCCGGTCGACCTTCACGATGACGCCGTCGACGATGTCGCCGTCGTTGAAGTACTTGATCGTCTCGTCGATCGCGGCGAGGAAAGCTTCCTCGTTACCGATGTCGTTGACCGCTACCTGCGGGGTGGTGGCGGTGGTCTCGGTGCTGCTCGTCATGTGGGAAAGGGCTCCGGTACGGACATTGAAGTCGTAGGCACTGCTACGCCGGGAGCCCGTTTCGCTCTGAAGAAGCCGGACAGCTTAGGAAGCACCACCGAAATCACTGGTGACGCCTCGACAACCGAGGGGACATACAACAGATGCGAGCGCAGCCTGCTACGTCTGAGGAGCGCAGGCCCGCAGCGCAACTTGTAGCATACGGGGGCAGCCGGGCAGGGTCAATGCGCGAAGGCGCACACCCGGGGCGGATCGCCGCATTCCCGGCACAAGAACCGTCCTGCGAGGCCACGCGGGCCCTGCGGAACCTCTTCGGTGCCGCCCCCGCCCGGGGCCGGCACGACAGCAGAGACGGCAGAGTACGACGAGGGAGCGGATCATCCAAGAGCGCGTATCACCCGAGCCGCAGCCGGTGCCGGAGAGTGCCGGGGAGCCCCTTCCGCCGGGGGCCGGGGAGTTGCCGGAACCGGAGGCCACCCGCCGCGACGCCGGGGCCGCGGAGAGTTCCCGCGCCAATCGGGGCTGGTGGGACCGCAACGCGGACGACTACCAGGTCGAGCACGGCACGTTCCTAGGGGACGACCGGTTCGTGTGGGGTCCCGAGGGTCTGGACGAGGTGGAGGCCGAGCTGCTCGGCCCGGCACAGGAGCTGAAGGGCAAGGACGTCCTGGAGATCGGCGCCGGCGCGGCCCAGTGCTCGCGCTGGCTGGCCGCCCAGGGCGCGCGTCCCGTCGCCCTGGACCTGTCCCACCGCCAGCTCCAGCACGCGCTGCGGATCGGGGTCTCCTTCCCGCTGGTGGAGGCCGACGCGGGCGCGCTGCCGTTCGCGGACGGCTCCTTCGACCTCGCGTGCTCCGCGTACGGGGCACTGCCGTTCGTCGCCGACCCGGTGCGGGTGCTCACAGAGGTGCGGCGGGTGCTGCGACCGGGCGGGCGGTTCGTGTTCTCGGTGACCCATCCCCTGCGCTGGGCCTTCCCGGACGAGCCGGGCCCCGAGGGGCTGACGGTCGCGGCCTCGTACTTCGACCGCACTCCTTATGTCGAGCAGGACGACGACGGCCGCGCGGTGTACGTCGAGCACCACCGCACCCTGGGCGACCGGGTCCGCGACATCGCGGCGTCCGGGCTGCGGCTGGTGGACCTGGCCGAGCCGGAGTGGCCGTCCTGGAACACCTCCGAGTGGGGCGGCTGGTCCCCGCTGCGCGGCCGGCTGATCCCCGGGACGGCGATCTTCGTGTGCGTACGGAACTGAGCACGTGATCCGTCACGACGCGCTGGACGCCCTTCCCGTACGAAGTGCCCTTCCCGCGCTCGCCGAGGCGCTGGCGGGGCCCGGGGCGGCCGTCCTGGTGGCGCCGCCCGGGACCGGGAAGACCACCCTGGTGCCGCTGGTGCTCGCCGGGCTGCTCGGCGACGGCGCGCCCGCGCGGAGGGTGGTCGTGGCCGAGCCGCGCCGGATCGCGGCCCGCGCGGCGGCCCGCCGGATGGCGTGGCTGCTGGGCGAGAAGGTCGGGGCCCGCGTCGGGTACACCGTGCGCGGGGAGCGGGTGATGGGACGGCACGCGCGCGTGGAGGTCGTCACGACCGGTGTGCTGCTCCAGCGGCTCCAGCGCGACCAGGAGCTGCCCGGCGTCGATGTCGTCGTCCTGGACGAGTGTCATGAGCGGCATCTGGACGCGGACACGGCCGCCGCGTTCCTGTGGGACGTACGGCAGGCGCTGCGGCCGGAGTTGCGGCTGGTGGCGGCGTCGGCGACGACGGACGCGCAGGGCTGGGCACGGCTGCTGGGCGGGGCGCCCGTGGTGGCGGCCGAGGGGGCCTCGCACCCGGTGGAGGTGGTGTGGGCGCCGCCCGCGCGGGCGGTCCGGCCGCCGCACGGGATGCGGGTCGATCCGGTGCTGCTCGCGCATGTGGCGTCGGTGGTGCGGCGGGCGCTGGCCGAGCGGTCCGGGGACGTGCTGTGTTTTCTGCCGGGCGTGGGCGAGATCGCGCGGGTGGCGGGGCAGCTCGGGGATCTCGGCGGCGTGGAGGTGCTCCAGGTGCACGGGCGGGCTCCGGCGGCGGTGCAGGACGCCGTGCTGGCGCCCGGGGAGCGGCGTCGGGTGGTGCTGGCCACCTCGGTCGCCGAGTCGTCGCTGACGGTTCCCGGGGTGCGGGTGGTCGTGGACTCGGGGCTGGCGCGCGAACCCCGGGTGGATCATGCCCGGGGGCTGAGCGCGCTGACGACGGTACGGGCCTCGCAGGCGGCCGGGCGGCAGCGGGCGGGGCGGGCCGGGCGCGAGGCGCCGGGGGCGGTGTACCGGTGCTGGACGGAGGCCGAGGACGGGCGTCTGCCGCGTTTTCCGGCGCCGGAGATCAAAGTGGCCGATCTGACGGCGTTCGCGCTTCAGGTGGCCTGCTGGGGCGATCCTGACGCTTCCGGGCTGGCGCTGCTGGATCCGCCGCCGGCGGGGGCGATGGCGGCGGCGCGGGAGGTGCTGACGGACATCGGCGCGGTGGACGCCGGCGGGCGGGCGACCCGCCGGGGTGTGCGGCTGTCCCGGCTGGGTGTGCACCCCCGGCTGGGGCGGGCGCTGCTGGACGCGGTGCCGTCGGTGGGGGTGGAGCGGGCCGTCGAGGTGGTCGCGCTGCTCGGCGAGGACGCGCCCCGGGAGCACGGCGACGACCTCGCCGCGGCGGTGGGCGGCGCCCGGCGCGAGGAGGTGCGGCGACTGCGGGGCGTCGTGGCCGACCTCGCCGACCCGCCGGACGGTGACGCCCGCAGCGGCGAAGCGCGCTTGGACGCGCATCCCGCTGGCGTGGTCGCCGCCCTCGCCTACCCGGAGCGGGTCGCCAAGGCGGACGGCGGGGCGTATCTCATGGCGTCCGGCACCCGCGCCGAACTCTCCGCCGGTTCCGCCCTGCGCGGCGCCCCCTGGATCGCGATCGCCGTGGCCGACCGTCCCGTCGGAAAGGGGCACGCGCGCGTACGGCTCGCCGCCGAGGTGGACGAGGGGACCGCGCGGCGGGCGGCGGGGGCGCTGTACACGCGGGGCGAGGAGGTGCGCTGGGCCGACGGGGACGTCGTCGCGCGGCGGGTGGAGCGGCTGGGGGCGATCGAACTGGCGGTGCGGCCTCTCAAGGACGCCGATTCCGGCCTCGTACGGGATGCGCTGCTCGAAGGGCTGCGCAGGGAGGGGTTCGGGCTGTTGCGGTGGGGGGCGGGGGCGGTCGGGTTGCGGCAGCGGCTGGGGTTCTTGCGGCGGCATCTCGGGGAGCCCTGGCCGGATGTGTCCGATGACGCGCTGCACGCGCGCGTGGACGAGTGGCTGGAGCCGGAGCTGGGGCGGGCGCGGCGGCGGGCGGATCTCGCGCGGATCGACGCCGGGCAGGCGCTCGGGCGGCTGCTGCCGTGGGCCTCGGGGGAGGCCGTACGGCTGGATGATCTTGCTCCGGAGCGGATCACCGTACCGAGCGGGTCGCGGGTGCGGGTCGACTACGGGGATCCGGAGCGGCCGGTGCTCGCGGTGAAGCTCCAGGAGATGTTCGGGCTCCAGGAGTCGCCGACCGTCGCGGGGGTGCCGGTGCTGGTGCATCTGCTGTCCCCGGCGGGGCGTCCCGCGGCGGTGACGGCCGACCTCGCGTCGTTCTGGAAGGACGGCTACCTGGGCGTACGGGCGGAGCTGCGCGGGCGGTACCCGAAGCATCCGTGGCCCGAGGATCCGGCGGCGGCCGAGCCGACGCGGCACACCAACGCGCGGCTCAGGCGCTGACCGGTTCGGGTGCGGCGGTCTGTCGGGGGGGCGGGGCCGCCCCGGCGGCGGGCGCGGGCCTTCAGGCAGAGCGCGAGGGCTGGCAGGAGGACGCCGGGGGTGAGGAAGCACCGGGGCAGGTACGCGCAGTTCCTCGCGGTGGATCTCCTCGGCGTGGACGGGGTGCCGGTGAGGGGCCGGGCGTACGGCGAGGGCGCCCCGTCCGTTGTGGTGGAGTGGAGGGGCGCCCTCGTGGGGTGGAGCGGGTCGGTCAGGCCGATGGGGAGGCGCTCGGGGAGGCCGGGGTGCTCTCGGAGGCCGTCGGCGTCGGGGTCGGCTCGGGGGCGGGCTTGGTCACCGTCAGGTCCAGCGTGAGGGTGGCACCGCCGGTGGTGGTGACGCGCAGCTTGAATGTGCCGGCGGTGTCGTCCGCGTAGATCTTGGGCAGCTTCAGCCGGCCTTCGGCGTCCGTCGTCAGGTCGGTCAGGGTGCGGATGGCGTTGCCGTCCGCGTCCTTGAAGTAGGGGCCCTCGGTATTGGTGGCCGGTTCGGCGGCGGACGTGATGAAGGTCGCCGTGGCGGCGACCCCGTCCGCGGCGGCGTCCTCGTACGTCGCCGCCAGCTCGATCTCGTCGGCGAACTCACCGCCCGCCAAGCAGGTCAGCGCGGGTTCCCCGACGAGGGCGAGGGTATCGGCGGCGCGTGCCGTGACGGTCGCCGTGTAGTCGAGGCCCGGGATCGTACGGCCGACGAGTGTGGCGCGAACGGTGAAGTCGCCCGTCTGCTCGCCCGCCTGGAGGGCCGGCGCGACCGCCTTGCCGGAGGCGTCGGTGACCGCCACGGCGACCTGTTCGCCGCCGGTGAACGTGGCGTCGGTGTCGCCGAGGATGGTGAAGCGGACCCTGACCTTCGCGACGGCCTTGCCGGCCTCGGTCTCCGCCCGCGCGGTGGGCTTGGCGGCGAACGCGTCGCCCGCCATCGCCGTGAGGTCCGCGGTCCCCGCGTCCTCCAGGTGGTCGACCGTGTCGGTCGGCGTCGGCGGGGTGGTGGGCGGCGTGGTGGGAGGTGTCGTCGGCGGCTTCGTGGGGGGCGTGGTGGGCGGCGGGGTCGTGCCGGGCGGGGCGCTCGGCGGGGTCGACGGGCCCCCGGTCGCGGGGGGCGTCGTCGGCGGGGCGGTGGCGGGCGGCGGCGTCGGCGAGGCGGCGGGGTCGTCGTCGCTGCGGTTGACCGGGAGCGTGCCGGTGCCGTCCGGGACCTCGTGGGTGCCCTTGCGGTAGTACTCCAGCCAGGACATGACGGTGTTGACGTACTCCGTGGAGTTGTTGTAGCTGAGGATCGCGCTCCGCAGATCCGTCGACGTGGACAGGTCCCAGCCGAAGCGGCACAGGTAGTGGCCGGCGGCGAGGGCGGCGTCGTAGATGTTGTTCGGGTCCTCGACGCCGTCGCCGTTGCCGTCGCGGCCCGCCCAGGCCCAGGTCGACGGGATGAACTGCATGGGGCCGACAGCCTGGTCATAGCTGGCGTTGTCGTCGAACTCGCCGTTGTCGGTGTCACGGATGAGCGCGAAGCCGTTGCCGTCGAGCTCCGGGCCGAGGATGGGGGTGAGGGTGGTGCCCTCGGCGTCCACATTGCCGCCGCGGGCCTGGCCGGACTCCACCTTGCCGATCGCGGCGAGGAGTTCCCAGGGCAGATTGCAGCTGGGAGCGGCGGAGGCCAGTTCGGCGGCGGCCTTCTTGTAGGCGTCGAGGACGGTCGCGGGTATCCCCGCCTCGGCGTCACCGGTGGCGACCGCGGTGCCGTCGGCCGTCGTGCTCGGCGCGGGGGTCGGGGTGGTCAGCGGCGGCAGGTCCGTGTAGTAGGGCGAATTACCGGTCGCGCTGTCGTCCACGCCCTCCTCGGACGAGACCTGCGAGTCAGCGGTGCTCTGTCTGCCCTGGTCACCGGTGGTGACCCCGGGAGCCTGGGACGCGGACAATGCCGCGACCGCCAACGCGGCCACGGCGGTGGTCGCCGCTCCCTTGCGCAGCCGACTGCCGAAATGCGCCGCCATGTACGGAAACCCTCCCATGGACGCCCCAGCGCCCTCCAGTTTCTGCGACCCCGGATGCGACCCCGACATTGCACCCGCGTCGCACGGAATTTCACCCCCGCGCGTCAACCCAGGTGACCCTACGACAACTTCCTTTGCACGGGCACCCGTTCCTGCCCGATTTTCACCACTTGGCCATGTGCCGTTGTCCACCAGTGGTCGCGCAGGTCTCCTGGGCACGCGGACCAGGCTTCCATGGCCGCCCCGGATACTGAAGAGCGCGAGCGGTCGACGAACCGGGGCGGTTCGGTGAGCGTCTGCCACGAAGAGCCCTTTTCCGCCGACGCCGGGAGTCCGTTGTGCCGTTCACGCTCAGCCATGCGGCGGCCGTCCTGCCCCTGATCCGCACCGATGGCACGGGACGCGGCCGACTGGTCCCGAGCATGCTGATCGCCGGCACCTTCGCGCCCGACATGACCTATTACGCGGCGAGTGTGCTGTCCGGTGCGATGGAGTACGGCGATGTCACGCACTCCTTCTGGGGAGTGCTCACCGTCGATGTGGTGGTGGCCTGGGCGCTGGTCGGCCTGTGGCTGCTGGTGCGTGAGCCGCTCGTGGCGCTGCTGCCGCCGTCCCGGCAGCACCGGGTGGCCGCCCTGCTGCACTGCGGGGCGCCCCGCGCGCGGGTACGGCCGTCGACGGTCGCGTGGTGGTACCTGTCCGCCGCGCTGGGCTCCCTGACCCATGTGGTGTGGGACGCCTTCACTCATCTCGACCGGTGGGGCATGCGGGTGTTCCCGGTCCTGGGCGAGGAGATCGCCGGGTCGCCGCTGTACTGGTACTTGCAGTACGGGGGGTCGGCGGTGGCGGCGGTGGTCATCGGGGGGTTTGTGCTGCGGGGGTTGCGGCGGGGGGCGGGTGTGGGTGCCGGTGCCCGTGCTGGTGCGGGTGAAGGACCGGGGGCGGGCGCTTCGGGGGTGGCGGGTAGCGGGCTTGATGGGGGGTTTGCGGGGGTGCCGGGCAAGGGGGTGGACGGGAGGCCCTCGGGGGTGGGGGGTGGCGAGTTGGAGGGGAGGCCGCCGGGGATGTCGGGCAACGGGCCGAAGGGGAGGCCCTCGGGAGTGCCGGTGGGCGTTCCTGTGCTGTCCGGGCGGGACCGGTGGCTGGCGTGCGCGGTGATCGGGGGGATCACGGTGCTGGCGGCGGTGCAGCGGGCGACGCGCTGGTGGGAGCAGTGGAGTTCGGTGGCGAAGCCGTACGAGCTGATTCCGACGCTGTGTTTCGGGGGCGGGGCCGGGCTGTTGGTGGGGGTCGTGTGGTACGCGGTGACGGTCCGGGTGTGGCGGCCGGCGCGGCTGGGCGGGGAGCGGGGGGATGCCGGTGAGCGGCGGGTGGGGGTGCGGCGGTAGGCGGGGGTGGTGGGCCGGGGCGGGGCGGTGGCCCGGGGGCCGTGGCCCGGGGGGGGCGGTGGCCCAGGGGCCGTGGCCCGGGGGCGGTAGCCGGGGCGGCGGATTGAGGGGGCGGAGGTCGCTGGGGGCTGGGGCGGCGTGGTGGAGGTGCGGCGGTGGCTGGGGGCTGGGGCGGCGACGGGGGTGGCCGCGATTGGCTGGGGGCTGGGGCGGCCTCCTGGGGTGACGGTGGCGGTAGCTGGGGGCCGGCCGTGGAGTGGGGCAGCGGGCCATGTCGTCAGGGTCCGGGGTGCCGCGCGGCGCGTGGCGGCGTCGCCGCGTCCGTGCGGGGTCACCGCATGCCGTACGGCCGCTCACGCCGTGAGCCTGGTATGCCGCCCGGGGTTCGTCCGGGCGGCACGGGCCGGAGGGTCCTGTCGGCATCGTCAGACGGCGCCTGCCGGCCCGGGATCCTCGGCGTGCGGCAGCTCCCGCGCCGCGCGGGTCGGGCCCGGCCGGGACGCCGTGAGGGCGGGGGCGGTGAACACCGTCAGGGTGCGCGGTCTGCGGGTGCGGGGCAGCAGGGTGCGGAGCAGGGCCACATAGCCGCGGGTCAGGTCGGTCCACAGGCGTCGGCCGGGCCGGTCGCCGGGGCGGGCCGGGACCGGCTCCTTCGCGGGGGTGAACCTGTGCCGGAGGGCCTTCGCCTTGTGACGCAGGGCCTCGGCCGGGCTCAGGGCGAGGCGGGCGGTGCTTGCGTCGGTCGCGAAGACCGGCACCGGCGGGAGCGGCATGGCGGGCGCCGGCCAGCGGTGGAGCATGCGTATACCCATGGCGGCATCCTTACGGGCCGAAGGCCTGGGGGGCGCCTTCGCGGGGGCCAAGGGAGTGACGGGGTGCCGGGGCGGGTGGCGAGCGGGCGAGTTCGGGGGCGGCCTCGGAGGGTGGGGTGGCCGTACGGGCTCGCGGGCGGCCTGCGCGGTGGGGCGGGTGACGGGTTCCGGTTGTGGGGCGGACCTGGGAGGGCGGGGTGGGCGCGGGCTCGTGGACAGGCTCGGGGCGGGAGAACCGTACCGGCCTAGGGACGGGCAGGGGAACGGGCCAGGAGCGGGCTGGAAGGCGGGGCAGGCGTGCGGGCTCGTGGACGGGCTGGAGGGCGGGGCCGTTGCACGGGTCCGGGGGCGAGCTGGGGGGGGCGGGCCTGCACGTCAGGGGCGGGCGGGAGGGTGGGACGGGCCTGCGCGTCAGGGGCGGGCGGGAGGGTGGGACGGGCCTGGCGGGCGGCCGGTCCGTGTGCCGGGCGGACCCCGCTGAGCGGGGAAAGCCGACCGGCTTCCCACCACCCCCCAGGACCCGCCCGCCCCAGCCCGATCGTCAGTGCGCCGCCGACTCCCAGTCCGGCCCGACTCCCACCGACACGTCCAGTGGGGCTCTGAGGTGGACGGCGTTGGCCATCTCGTGGCGGATGATCTCCTCCGTCGCCGCGCGTTCGCCCGGGGCGATCTCCAGGACGATTTCGTCATGGACCTGGAGCAGCATGCGGGAGGTGAGGCCGGCCTCACGCAGGGCCCGGTCCACGTTCAGCATGGCGATCTTGACGATGTCGGCCGCCGTGCCCTGGATGGGCGCGTTGAGGGCCATGCGCTCGGCGGCCTCGCGGCGCTGGCGGTTGTCGCTGTTGAGGTCGGGCAGGTAGCGGCGGCGGCCGAAGAGCGTCGCCGTGTAGCCCGTCGCCCGTGCCTCGTCGACCGCGCGGCGCAGATAGTCCCGTACGCCACCGAACCGCTCGAAGTAGGCGTCCATCAGCGCGCGGGCCTCCCCGGCGTCGATGTTCAGCTGCTGTGAGAGGCCGAACGCGGACAGGCCGTAGGCCAGGCCGTACGACATCGCCTTGATCTTGCGGCGCATCTCGGCGTCCACCGCGGCCGGCTCGACGCCGAAGACCTGGGCGGCGGCCGTGGTGTGCAGGTCCTCGCCGGAGGTGAACGCCTGGATGAGGCCCTCGTCCTCGGAGAGGTGGGCCATCACGCGCAGCTCGATCTGGCTGTAGTCGGCCGTCATCAGCGACTCGAAGCCGCCGCCGACGACGAAGCCCCGGCGAATCGCGCGGCCCTCGTCGGTGCGCACCGGGATGTTCTGGAGGTTCGGGTCGACCGACGAGAGGCGGCCGGTGGCGGCGACCGTCTGGTTGAACGTGGTGTGGATCCGGCCGTCGCCCGCGACGGTCTTGATCAGGCCCTCGACGGTGACCCGCAGCTTCGCCTGCTCGCGGTGGCGGAGCATGATGACCGGCAGTTCGTTGTCCGTCTGGGTCGCGAGCCAGGCCAGGGCGTCGGCGTCGGTGGTGTAGCCCGTCTTGGTCTTCTTCGTCCTCGGCAGGGCCAGCTCACCGAAGAGGACCTCTTGCAGCTGCTTGGGCGAGCCCAGGTTGAACTCGTGTCCCGCCGCCGCGTGCGCCTCCTTCACCGCCTGCTGGACGGCTCCGGCGAACATCTGCTCCATGGCCTCCAGGTGGGCGCGGTCGGCCGCGATGCCGTGCCGCTCCATCCGGGCCAGCAGCGCGGACGTGGGCAGCTCCACGTCCCGCAGCAGATCGGCGGCGCCGACCTCCGCCAGGCGGCTCTCGAACGCCTCGCCCAGGTCGAGGACCGCGCGGGCCTGCACCATGAGCGACTCGGCCTCGGCGCCCTCGTCCGCGCCGAAGGCGAGCTGGCCGTCGGCCGCGGCGGCGGGGGCCAGCTCGCGGTGCAGATACTCCAGGGACAGCGCGTCCAGGTCGAAGGAGCGCCGGCCCGGGTTGACCAGATAGGCCGCGAGCGCCGTGTCCATGCCCACTCCGGCGATGCTCCAGCCGTGCTCGGCGAAGACCCGCATGGCGCCCTTGGCGTTGTGGAACACCTTGGGCCGCTCCGCGTCCGCCAGCCAGGACACCCACGCCCGCTCGTCGGCCTCGTCCAGCTGGGCCGGGTCGAACCAGGCGGCCGGTCCTGCCGCCGAGGCCAGCGCGACCTCGGCTACCGAGCCCGCGCCCAGCGCCCACGTGTCGACGGTGGCGACGCCCAGGAGCCCGGTGCCGTGCTCGCTGAGCCAGCCGGCCAGCTCGCCGGTGCCCAGCACCGCGCCGTCCAGCTCCACGCCTTCCGTGATGACCGGGGTGTCCTCGGCCTCCTGCGCGCCGGGATCGACGGCGAACAGCCGCTCGCGCAGCGAGGGGTTCCTGATCTCCAGGGTGTCCAGCACCATGGCGACGGCCTTGCGGTCGTACGGCATCCGGGCCAGGTCGGTCACGGAGCGGTCCAGGCCGACCTCGCGCTCCAGCTCGGTGAGCCGGCGGTTCAGCTTCACGGACTCCAGGTGGTCGCGCAGATTCTGCCCGGCCTTGCCCTTGACCTCGTCGACCCGGTCGACCAGCTCGGTGAAGGAACCGAACTGGTTGATCCACTTCGCGGCCGTCTTCTCCCCGACGCCCGGGATGCCCGGCAGATTGTCGGACGGGTCGCCGCGCAGGGCCGCGAAATCGGGGTACTGGGCGGGCGTCAAGCCGTACTTCTCGAAAACCTTCTCCGGGGTGAAGCGGGTCAGCTCGGAGACGCCCTTGGTCGGATACAGCACCGTCGTGTGCTCGCTGACCAGCTGGAACGAGTCACGGTCGCCGGTGACGATCAGCACCTCGAAGCCCTCGGCCTCGGCCTGCGTGGCGAGCGTGGCGATGACGTCGTCCGCCTCGAAGCCGTCGACGGCGAACCGGGGCGCCTGCATCGCGTCGAGCAGCTCGCCGATCAGCTCCACCTGGCCCTTGAACTCGTCCGGGGTCTTGGAGCGGTTCGCCTTGTAGTCGGTGAACTCCTGCGAGCGCCAGGTCTTGCGGGACACGTCGAAGGCCACCGCGAAATGCGTGGGCTCCTCGTCGCGCAGCGTGTTCGCCAGCATCGACGCGAAGCCGTAGATCGCGTTCGTCGGCTGGCCCGTGGCGGTCGTGAAATTCTCCGCGGGCAGCGCGAAGAACGCGCGGTAGGCCAGCGAGTGCCCGTCCATGAGCATCAGCCGGGGACGGCCGCCGCCGGGGGTGGACTCGGTCTTCTTCGATGCTTTTTCTGCCACGCCCCGATCCTGCCACGCCCCACTGACAGTCGGCCCCCACCCAGGTCCCTGCCCACCCACGGTCCCGGCCCACCGGCCCACCCACGGTCCCTGCCCACCCACGGTCCTGGACCACCGGCCGTCCCAGCCCACCGACGTCCCGGCCCGGCGCACGGCCCGCTCGATGCCCGCCGCCCGGCCACCCCTCATCACGAGCCGCGAGCCGCAGGCCGCAGGCCACAGGCCGCCAGCCGCACTGACCGCCCCGGCCACCCCCCATCACTGTCAGTGGCACGTGGGAGGATCGACGACGTATCTCACCTACGCATCACGAACGCAGTCGTAAGGAGGCCCCGCGATGGCGACGAAGCCACCGAAGGCCGACCCCGTCCAGGACGCGCCGCAGGTCGACGGGCCGCAGCACGCGGCGGCCGGGCTGCCCGCGATCGGGCACACCCTGCGCATGGCCCAGCAGCAGATGGGCGTGCGGCGCACCGCGCTGACGCTGCTGCGCGTCAACCAGAAGGACGGCTTCGACTGCCCCGGCTGCGCCTGGCCCGAACCAGACCACCGGCACGCGGCGGAGTTCTGTGAGAACGGCGCGAAGGCGGTCGCCGAGGAAGCCACCCTGCGCCGGGTCACCCCGGAGTTCTTCGCCGCGCACCCGGTCGCCGACCTCGCCCACCGCAGCGGCTACTGGCTGGGACAGCAGGGCCGCCTCACCCACCCCATGTACCTCCCCGAGGGCGGCACCCACTACGAGCCCGTCTCCTGGGACCGCGCCTTCGACATCGTCGCCGGGGAACTGACCGCGCTCGCCTCCCCCGACGAGGCCCTCTTCTACACCTCGGGACGCACCAGCAACGAGGCCGCGTTCCTCTACCAGCTCTTCGCCCGCGAGTTCGGCACCAACAACCTCCCCGACTGCTCCAACATGTGCCACGAGTCCTCCGGCTCGGCCCTCACCGAGACCCTCGGCGTCGGCAAGGGCAGCGTCCTGCTGGAGGACCTCTACCAGGCGGACCTGATCATCGTCGCCGGGCAGAACCCCGGCACCAACCACCCCCGCATGCTCTCCGCGCTGGAGAAGGCGAAGGCGGGCGGCGCGCGGATCATCAGCGTCAACCCGCTGCCCGAGGCCGGCCTGGAGCGCTTCAAGAACCCGCAGACCCCCAAGGGCCTGACCACCGGCGCCGCGCTCACCGATCTGTTCCTCCAGATCCGCATCGGCGGCGACCAGGCCCTGTTCCGGCTGCTCAACAAGCTCATCCTGGAGACCGAGGGCGCGGTCGACGAGGAGTTCGTCCGCGAGCACACCCATGGCTACGAGGAGTTCGCGCGCACCGCCCGCGCGGCCGACTGGGACGAGACGCTCACCGCGACCGGCCTGTCCCGCGCGGACATCGAGAAGACCCTGGACATGGTCCTCGCCTCCCGCCGCACCATCGTGTGCTGGGCCATGGGCCTGACCCAGCACAAGCACGCGGTGCCCACCATCCGCGAGGTCGTCAACTTCCTGCTGCTGCGCGGCAACGTCGGCCGCCCCGGCGCGGGCGTGTGCCCGGTGCGCGGCCACTCCAATGTGCAGGGCGACCGCACCATGGGCATCTTCGAACGCCCCGCGCCCGCCTTCCTGGACGCCCTGGAGAAGGAGTTCGGCTTCGCTCCCCCGCGCGCCCACGGGTACGACGTCGTACGGGCCATCCGCGCGATGCGGGACGGCGCGGCCAAGGTGTTCTTCGCCATGGGCGGCAACTTCGTCTCCGCCTCCCCCGACACCGACGTCACCGAGGCCGCCATGCGGCGCGCCCGCCTGACCGTGCACGTCTCCACGAAGCTGAACCGCAGCCACGCGGTCACCGGCGCGCGGGCCCTGATCCTGCCCACGCTCGGCCGCACCGAGCGCGACCTCCAGGGCGGCGGCGAGCAGTTCGTGACCGTGGAGGACTCCATGGGCATGGTCCACGCCTCACGCGGCCGGCTGGAACCCGCCAGCGCGCACCTGCTGTCCGAGCCGGCGATCGTGTGCCGCCTCGCCCGCCGCGTCCTCGGCACCGAGTCCCGTACCCCCTGGGAGGAGTTCGAGAAGGACTACGCCACGATCCGCGACCGCATCGCGCGCGTGGTGCCCGGTTTCGAGAACTTCAACGCGCGCGTGGCGCACCCCGGCGGATTCGCGCTGCCGCACGCCCCACGCGACGAGCGCCGCTTCCCCACCGCCACCGGCAAAGCGAACTTCACCGCCGCGCCCGTGGAGTACCCCGCACTGCCAAAGGGGCGGCTGCTGCTCCAGACGCTGCGCTCGCACGACCAGTACAACACCACGATCTACGGCCTGGACGACCGCTACCGGGGCATCCGGCACGGCCGCCGGGTCGTGCTGGTCAACCCCGAGGACGCCCGCCGGCTCGGCGTCGCCGACGGCTCGTACGTCGATCTGGTCGGCGAGTGGAAGGACGGCGTCGAGCGCCGTGCGCCCGGCTTCCGCGTCGTGCACTACCCGACGGCAGTGGGCTGCGCGGCGGCCTACTACCCCGAGACCAACGTCCTCGTCCCCCTGGACGCCACCGCCGACACCAGCAACACCCCGGCCAGCAAGTCCGTCGTCGTACGTCTGGAACAATCGAGAACCGACTGAGCGTTTGCTCAGGCGCCCCGCGGACAGGCGCGGGCGCTGGACCGGATCGACGAACGGAGTCGGGCACCATGGGCGAGCAGCGGCGAGTGCAGTTCCCGCAAGACGTCATCGACGAATACGCGGCGCTCGGCGTCGACCTGCCCGCACTGTTCTCCGCGGGACATCTCGGCCGCCGCATGGGCGTGGAGATCGTGGAGGCGTCGGCGGACCGCGTGGTCGGCACCATGCCGGTCGAGGGCAACACCCAGCCCTACGGACTCCTGCACGGCGGCGCGTCCGCGGTCCTCGCCGAGACCCTCGGCTCGGTCGGCGCCATGCTGCACGGCGGCAGCCGCAAGATCACCGTCGGCGTCGACCTCAACTGCACCCACCACCGCGGCGCCCGCTCGGGCCTGGTGACCGGCGTGGCCACACCCGTCCACCGGGGCCGCTCGACAGCGACGTACGAGATCGCGATCACCGACGAGTCGGACCGCCGGGTGTGCACCGCCCGCCTGACCTGCCTCCTGCGCGACGTGAACCCGGACGACGAGGAACGCGTCCGCACGGGCATCTGACATCCCGGGGCGTCCTGCCGCTCCGGGTACACCCCAATACTCCGGAGCACCCCACCGCTCCGGAGCGCCCGCCGGAGCATCAGCGTTCCGAAACGCCGACGCCCCGGCGTTCCGGCGTTCCGGAACGCCCACACCCGAAAAACCCCGGCGTCCCGAAGCACCGCCGTCCGGGACCCCGGCATCCCGAGACCCCTCCGCCCTGGAACCACACCCCCGCACCCCCGTTGCCCCGACGCACCCCGCCCCCTAGCGTCGATGCATGGCAACGGGCCGGGGCAGAACAACAGCGGGCCGCCCTCACGCGGCGACGCCCCTCACGCCGCCGCCGAGGACCACCACACCCGCCAGCCCCACCCCACCCCGCACAACCGCGGCGATCACCCTCACCCTGCTCACCGCCACCCTCCTCACCGGCTGCGCCACCCCCACCCCAAGGGCCGCCCCCACCCCAGGGGCGACTTCCACCCCGGAGACCACCCCGGCCCCCACCCCACCCGCCGACCTCTGCGCCCGGCTCATCTCCCACTGGTCCCGTGAACTCCTCGCCACGGACACCTACGGCGACTACCAGTCGATGGGCCTGTCCAATGGGCAATACGCCATTCTCATGGACGTCGTGGACGCCGCCCGGACCGAACTGACACGCCAGGGCCGTGCCGCGGCCGAAAAGCTGCTGGACCGCCTGGCCGACGAGCGGTGTGCGGCGAGGTACCGCGACGGCAACCCGACCTCGGGGCCCTGGAGTTGACCGGCATCGGCCCCGTGGAACCCGGCGAAGGCACCCACGCCTGGGAGCCGCCCCCGACCGCAGAGACGCCGGGCCACCGCCCCCGACGGTCCACCCGTCGCCACCCCAGGCTCCTCGCCGCCGCCCTCGCCACCGCCCTGGCGGTGACCGCCGGCTACCTCTACGCCACCCGCCCCGAGCTGCCTCCGCCGCCCGAGGCGCCGTATCCCTCGCAGGTCACCGACGTGACGTACCTCGCCCCCGAGCACCCCGCCACCGAATCCGCGGCCTTCCGCTTCGCCGTGCTGGTGACCGTGCGTTCCGGCCCCGAGGTGACCGTGGCCGACATCGGCCAGCCCTACCCGGGACTTTCCTTGATCACAAATCCGCGGACACCTTTCCCCACAACCACCGGAATGCCACGCAAGATCACTATTACCTTCACAGCAGCCGATTGCGGAAAAGTGCCACGGAACGCCGGACTCCCTTTTCTGGATGTAACTCTACGTAATACGCGCGCAATAGAAGAACACAGTTTCATCCTGGGTGAGCGCTATGCGCAGGACCTCTCAGACGCCCTCCGAGCAGCCTGCGGCAACCAATCCGCGACATCACCAAATCACTAGAACGCTCCTGATCGCGGGCTTCTGGTCCTGCATGTCTCACTATGTGGACGGGGCGAATCGGCTGGAATTCCATGCTTCCGCCCGGCCAGTACCGCTCTGCATTACGTCGTGTCATAACAAGAGAGTCACAGCATTGGTCAGATACTCCTCCACGTTCCCCGCACCCGCTTAGAGTCACCGCCAGTCACCGCGCCATCGGGATTCGACGCCATTCGGCGTCCGCTTCGGACCCAGCGCTCGACTCGGCTTCTTCCACCGGGAAGATCCGCGCCAGGGAAAGGACTGATCGTGCGTCAACGTTCGCTCATCGCCATGACCGCCGTACTGGCGGCGGGAGCGCTCACCCTCACCGCCTGCGGTTCGCGCGACGAGGGCAGCAGCTCCGACTCCGGCAGCGACAGCACCACCGTCGTCATCGGCGTCGACGCCCCGCTGACCGGCGACCTGTCCGCACTGGGTCTGGGTATCAAGAACTCCGTCGACCTCGCCATCAAGACCGCGAACAAGGACAACTACGTCGACGGCGTCACCTTCGAGATAGAAGCGCTCGACGACCAGGCACAGCCCTCTTCCGGCCAGCAGAACGCCACCAAGCTCGTCGCCGACAAGGAAGTCCTCGGCGTCGTCGGCCCCCTCAACTCCTCCGTCGCCGAATCCATGCAGAAGGTCTTCGACGACGCGGACCTGGTCGAGGTCTCCCCCGCCAACACCAACCCCGCCCTCACCCAGGGCGCCGACTGGCAGACCAGCAAGGTCCGCACCTACAAGTCGTACTTCCGCACCGCGACCACCGACGCCATCCAGGGCCCCTTCGCCGCGCAGTACCTCTTCAACGACGCCGGCAAGAAGAAGGTCTTCGTCATCGACGACAAGAAGACCTACGGCGCCGGCCTCGCCGCCACCTTCTCCGCCGAGTTCGAGAAGCTGGGCGGCGACATCGTCGGCACCGAGCACATCGACCCCGAGACCAAGGACTTCTCCGCGGTCGCCACCAAGGTCAAGTCCTCCGGCGCCGACGTCGTCTACTACGGCGGCGAATACCCCCAGGCCGGCCCCCTCAGCAAGCAGATCAAGGCAGCCGGCGCCAAGATCCCCCTCGTCGGCGGCGACGGCATCTACAGCGCCGACTTCATCAAGCTCGCCGGCACCGACGGCGCCGGAGACTTCGCCACCTCCGTCGGCGCACCCGTCGAAGAACTCCCCTCCGCCACCGAATTCGTCGCCAACTACAAGGCCGAGGGATACAAGGAGGCCTACGAGGCCTACGGCGGCTACTCCTACGACTCCGCCTGGGCGATCATCGAAGCCGTCAAGAAGGTCGTCGACGACAACGACGGCACACTCCCCGACGACGCCCGCGCCCAGGTCACCGCAGCCATGCAGAACGTGTCCTTCGACGGCGTGACCGGCAAGGTCTCCTTCGACGAATTCGGCGACGCCACCAACAAGCAGCTCACCGTCTACTCCGTCAAGGACGGCGCCTGGAGCGCAGTCAAGTCGGGCACCTACGAGGGCTGACCCAACCCGCACTCCCCACACCGAGCCGCGGGGGGGGGGGGGGGCCCCGCCCCCCCCCCCCCCCGCCCCCCCAGCGGCGATTCGAGCCGGCGCGTTCTAGACCCACACCACCCCCACACAACGCGCCGCACCACTGGCGCCCCGCGCGGACTCACATCCGGGCGATCTCGCTTCCGGGCACATCCTCTCCGGTCACCACCCCGACTCATCGACCCTCTCGGAGGACATGCGGTGAACGAACTGCCGCAGCAGCTGGTCAACGGCCTGCTACTGGGATCCATGTACGGCCTGATCGCCATCGGCTACACGATGGTCTATGGCATCGTCCAGCTCATCAACTTCGCCCACGGCGAGATCTTCATGGTGGGCGGCTTCGGCGCCCTCACCATCTACCTCTACGTACTGCCCGACGGCACCACCATGTGGGTGGCCCTACCACTCATGCTCCTCGGCGGCATCATCGTCGCCGTCCTCGTCGCCATAGGAGCGGAACGCTTCGCCTACCGCCCCCTGCGCACCGCCCCACGACTCGCACCCCTCATCACCGCCATCGGCCTCTCACTCGCACTCCAGCAAGCCGTCTGGGCCTGGTACCCCGACGCCCGCTCCGCCATCACCTTCCCCCAGATCGACGGCGGCCCCTTCGAAATCGGCAACGTCACCATCCAGACCGGCGACATCTTCCTCATCGCCGCAGCCCCCATCAGCATGGCGATCCTCGCCTACTTCGTCATGAAGACCCGCACCGGACGCGGCATGCAAGCCACCGCACAAGACCCGGACACCGCCAAGCTCATGGGCATCAACACCGACCGCATCATCGTCGTCGCCTTCGCCCTCGGCGCCGCCTTCGCCGCCGTCGGCGCCGTCGCCTACGGCCTCAAATACGGCGAAGTCCAATTCCGCATGGGCTTCATCCTCGGCCTGAAGGCATTCACCGCAGCCGTCCTCGGCGGCATCGGCAACATCTACGGCGCCATGCTCGGCGGCCTCGTCCTCGGCGTCGCCGAAGCCCTCTCCACCGCCTACATCGCCGACATCCCCGGCATGGAACAGTTCGGCAGCCAGTCCTGGGCCAACGTCTGGGCCTTCGTACTCCTCATTCTCGTCCTCCTGTTCAGGCCCCAAGGCCTGCTCGGCGAGCGCGTCGCGGACAGGGCGTGATGCAGCGATGACCACACAGACCACCACACCCGAGACCCCGCGCAAGGCCACCCCCGGCAAACACGCCGGCCTCATCGGCCTGCCCCCCACCCTCGGCCGCGCCCTCGCCACCGGCGGCGGCGCACTCACCATCATCACCACCTTCCTCGCCTGGACCTGGACCACCGACTTCCCCGGCGACCTCACCGTCTACGGCTACCCCGGCGGACTCCAGGTCCTCGTCCTCATCAGCGGCGCCCTCACCACCCTCTTCGGCCTCGCCTCCTACGGCATCAAAGGCCTCGACAAACTCACCCCCGCCAACGCCGACAGCGCCCTCAAACTCGCCGCACTCGGCACCTTCGGCACCGCCTGGTTCACCATCATCGCCATCAGCGTCCAACTCGGCGGCGCCGTCAACCTCGAACCCGGCGCCTACATCGCCGCCCTCACCACCCTCACCGCCGCCCTCGGCGCACTCGCCCTCCCCTTCCCCTGGCCCGAACGCGAACCAGCCGACCCCGAAGACAGCAACTGGGAACAATTCACCCACCACCTGCGCGGCACCACCGCCATCATCAAAGCCGCCTTCGTCACCGGCCCCATCACCCCGGCCCGCAAACTCCCCGGCTACGCCGAAATCCTCATCATCGTCGCCGCCCTCACCATCGGCCTCACCGTCTTCACCTACGGCATCGGCACCGAGTACGACGAACTCTTCATCGGCTTCCTCATCACCGCCGGCTTCGGCATCGCCGCCACCGCCAAAGCCGGACTCATCAGCCGAGTCTCCGCCGTCACCACCAAACACCGCACCGTCACCATGCTCGGCGCATTCGTCGCCGCAGCCGCCTTCCCCTTCACCCAGTCCGACGACCAATACGCCACCATCGGCGTCTACATCCTCATCTTCGCCACCGTCGCCCTCGGCCTCAACATCGTCGTCGGCCTCGCCGGCCTCCTCGACCTCGGCTACGTCGCCTTCCTCGGCGTAGGCGCCTACACCGCCGCCATGGTCTCCGGCTCCCCCTCCTCCCCCTTCGACATCCAACTGCCGTTCTGGCTCTCCGCCCTCCTCGGCGCCGCCGTCGCCATGGTCTTCGGCGTCATCATCGGCGCCCCCACCCTCCGGCTACGCGGCGACTACCTCGCCATCGTCACCCTCGGCTTCGGAGAGATCTTCCGCCTCGCCGTCCTCAACATGGACGGCACCTCCGGCCCCGACATCACCAACGGCTCCAACGGCATCTCCTCCATCCCCAACCTCAACATCCTCGGCTTCGACTTCGGCGAAGAACACACCATCGCCGGCTTCACCATCGCCCGCTTCGCCAACTACTTCCTGCTGATGCTCCTCATCACCCTCATCGTGGTGATCGTCTTCCAGCGCAGCAGCGACAGCCGCATCGGCCGCGCCTGGATCGCCATCCGCGAAGACGAAACCGCCGCCCTCGCCATGGGCATCAACGGCTTCCGCGTCAAACTCATCGCCTTCGCCCTCGGCGCCGCACTCGCCGGCCTCGCCGGTACCGTCCAAGCCCACGTCACCTACACCGTGACCCCCGAGCAGTACCAGTTCGCACACGTCGTGCCACCCAACTCCGCATTCCTGCTCGCCGCAGTCGTCCTCGGTGGCATGGGCACCATCAGCGGCCCCCTCGTCGGCGCCGCCCTCCTCTACCTCATCCCCGCCAAGCTCCAATTCCTGGACGACCTCCAGCTCTTCGCCTTCGGCCTCGCCCTCGTCCTCCTCATGCGCTTCCGCCCAGAAGGACTCATCCCCAACCGGCGCCGCCAACTGGAATTCCACGAAGAGACGGAAGCACCCACAGTCCTCAGCAAGGCAGGGGCCTGACCCATGACAACCCAGACCACCACCGGCCAGGCCGTCCTCGACGCCCGCGGAGTCACCATGCGCTTCGGCGGCCTCACCGCCGTCCGAAACGTCGACCTCCAGGTCAACACCGGCGAAATCGTCGGACTCATCGGCCCCAACGGCGCCGGAAAAACCACCTTCTTCAACTGCCTCACCGGCCTCTACATCCCCACCGAGGGAGAAGTCCGCTACCGAGGCACCGTCCTGCCACCCAAATCCTTCAAGGTCACCGCCGCAGGCATCGCCCGCACCTTCCAGAACATCCGCCTCTTCGCCAACATGACGGTCCTCGAAAACGTCCTCGTCGGCCGACACACCCGCACCCGAGAAGGCCTCTGGTCCGCCCTCCTCCGCGGCCCCGGATTCCACCGCGCCGAAGCCGCCTCCCGCGCACGCGCCATGGAACTCCTCGAATTCGTCGGCCTCGCCAACAAAGCCGAACACCTCGCCCGCAACCTCCCCTACGGCGAACAACGCAAACTCGAAATCGCGCGAGCACTCGCCAGCGAACCCGGCCTGCTCCTCCTCGACGAGCCGACCGCCGGCATGAACCCCCAAGAAACCCGCACCACCGAAGAACTCGTCTTCGCCATCAGAGACAAAGGCATCGCCGTCCTCGTCATCGAGCACGACATGCGATTCATCTTCAACCTCTGCGACCGCGTCGCCGTCCTCGTCCAAGGCGAAAAACTCGTCGAAGGCGACAGCGCCACCGTCCAAGG
This sequence comes from Streptomyces sp. NPDC059477, assembly GCF_042749375.1. NCBI lineage: Bacteria > Bacillati > Actinomycetota > Actinomycetes > Kitasatosporales > Streptomycetaceae > Streptomyces > Streptomyces sp. NPDC059477. The sequence goes on from NZ_JBHYUG010000002.1 coordinate 94,462, forward strand.
CGATGAACGCGTCATCGCCGCCTACCTCGGCGAACCCTTCGAAGACGCACCCGGCGCCGCCGAACTCGCCGAAGTCGAAGCCGCGGAAGCCGCCGCCGAAGCCGCCACCGACACACCGGCCACACCACCCCCGGCCGAACCCGCCGACACCCCGCCGGCCAAGGAGAACGACCGATGACCGCACTCCTCGAAGTCGAAGACCTGCGCGTCGCCTACGGCAAGATCGAAGCCGTCAAAGGCATCTCCTTCACCGTCGAAGCCGGCGAAGTCCTCACCCTCATCGGCACCAACGGCGCCGGCAAAACCACCACCCTACGCACCCTCTCCGGCCTGCTCAAACCGGTCAGCGGCCAGATCAAATTCAACGGCAGATCCCTCAAAAAAACCCCCGCCCACCAAATCGTCTCCCTCGGCCTCGCCCACTCCCCCGAAGGCCGCCACATCTTCCCCCGCATGACCATCGAGGACAACCTCCGCCTCGGCGCGTTCCTCCGCAACGACAAACCCGCCATCGACAAAGACATACACCGCGCCTACGACCTCTTCCCCATCCTCGGAGAACGCCGCAAACAAGCCGCAGGCACCCTCTCGGGCGGCGAGCAGCAAATGCTCGCCATGGGCCGCGCACTCATGTCGCAACCCAAACTCCTCATGCTCGACGAACCCTCCATGGGACTCTCGCCGATCATGATGCAGAAAATCATGTCCACCATCGCCGAACTCAAATCCCAGGGCACGACCATCCTCCTGGTCGAACAGAACGCCCAGGCAGCCCTCTCCCTCGCCGACCACGGCCACGTCATGGAAGTCGGCACCATCGTGCTCTCCGGCACCGGCCAAGACCTCCTGCACGACGAATCGGTCAGAAAGGCCTACCTCGGCGAAGACTGACCCACCGCCCCCGCACGAATACGACGAGGCCCGCGCCCCCATCAAAAAGGGACGCGGGCCTCGGCACGCTCAGCCCGGCGGGGCCGGCCGACTCCGCGGAATCAGCCCTTCTCCCCCTTCTCACCCTTCGCCGCCTTCTTCTCCGCCGCGTCCTCGATCACGGCCTCCGCGACCTGCTGCATCGACATCCGACGGTCCATCGACGTCTTCTGGATCCAGCGGAACGCGGCGGGCTCGTTCAGCCCGTACTCCGTCTGAAGAATCGACTTCGCCCGGTCCACCAGCTTCCGCGTCTCCAGCCGCTGGGAGAGGTCGGCGACCTCCTTCTCCAGCTCCTTGAGCTGCGTGTACCGCGAGACGGCCATCTCGATCGCCGGGACGACATCGCTCTTGCTGAACGGCTTGACCAGATAGGCCATGGCCCCGGCGTCCCGGGCCCGCTCCACGAGATCCCGCTGCGAGAACGCGGTCAGCATGAGCACCGGCGCGATGGACTCCTCGGCGATCCGCTCGGCCGCCGAGATGCCGTCGAGCTTGGGCATCTTCACATCCAGGATGACCAGATCGGGCCGCAGCTCACGGGCCAGCTCCACCGCCTGCTCCCCGTCACCGGCCTCCCCGACGACCGAGTAGCCCTCCTCCTCCAGCATCTCTTTGAGGTCGAGCCGGATCAGGGCCTCGTCCTCAGCGATGACGACACGGGTCGTCAGCGGAGGAACGTGCGACTTGTCGTCGTCGGACACGTCTTGGGGCGACTCGGGGGCGGTCACGGGGGCTCCTCGTTCAGGGCAGGCAGATACTGCTGCCAAGAGCGTACCTAGCTGCGGTATGGTGGGTGAGCGGCGGGTGACCGCCAACCTTCGTTTTCAAGGAAAGCCCCGGTAGCCCAGCGGCAGAGGCCCGGTGCTCAAACCACCGCAAGCGTGGGTTCGAATCCCACCCGGGGCACTTTTCCTTCAATTCCAAGGTCACCATCACAAGCGGATGACCACATTCTCGTGAACATCCCTTTTTCCCTGCGTGCCGCCGCGATCATTCGCGCAGTCTGGCCACATGGAGCAACACAGCCCTTCGATTCGCGCACAAGCCGTCGCACTCATGCGCCAAGGCGTGCCCAACCGCACAGTCGCCGCTCGCCTCAATGTCCCGCGAGGGACTGTCGGGTGGTGGCGCAGCGAGGACCGCAAACTGCGCGGGGAAACCTACGAGAAGCCCACGGACTGCCCCCACTGCACCGGCATCGAATTCGACAGGGTTGCGTACGCCTATCTTCTGGGGCTCTATCTCGGTGACGGCCACATCGTCTCAAGGCACAAGCAGCACCACTTATCCGTCTTCTGCAACGCCACCCAGACCGGCCTGATCGCCGCCGCCGAAGACGCCATGCGGAAGGTGATGCCCCTGCCCAGCGTGAGACAGCGCTACACGCCGGGCTGCATCGAAGTGAAGTCCTACAGCAAGCACTGGCTCTGCCTGTTTCCCCAGCACGGCCCCGGCAAGAAACACGACCGCCGTATCGCCCTCGAACCCTGGCAGCAGGACATCGTCGACGCCCACCCCTGGGAGTTCATCCGGGGCCTCATCCACTCCGACGGCTGCCGGACGACGAACTGGACGACCCGACTCATCGCCGGTGAGCGTAAGCGCTACGAATATCCCCGGTACTTCTTCACCAACACGTCGGACGACATCCTGCGTCTCTTCACCGACACCCTCGACCAGGTCGGCATCGAGTGGCGGCAAGCAAACAGCAGCAACATCTCGATCGCCCGGAGGGCCTCCGTCGCGCTCATGGACACTCACGTCGGGCCCAAGTACTAACCTGGCCGGCGAGGTCAGCGTGTCGACTCGCCGATGTGGTGCACCCGCACCAGGTTCGTCGTTCCCGATACCCCGGGTGGGGAGCCGGCCGTGATCACGACCGTGTCGCCCGGTGCGCAGCGGGCGTGCCTCGTGAGGAGTTCGTCCACCTGGTCGACCATCGCGTCGGTGGAGTCGACGTGGGGGCCCAGGAACGTTTCGACGCCCCAGGTGAGGGTGAGCTGGGAGCGGGTGGCGGGGTCGGGGGTGAAGGCGAGGAGGGGGATCGGGGAGCGGTAGCGGGAGAGGCGGCGGGCGGTGTCGCCGGACTGGGTGAAGGCGACGAGGAATTTGGCGCCGAGGAAGTCGCCCATTTCGGCTGCCGCGCGGGCGACGGCGCCGCCCTGGGTGCGGGGTTTGTTGGTTTCGGTGAGGGGGGGCAGGCCCTTGGCCGGGAGGTCTTCTTCGGCCGCTGCGACGATCTTCGCCATGGTGCGGACGGTTTCGATGGGGTACTTGCCGACGCTGGTCTCGCCGGAGAGCATCACGGCGTCGGTGCCGTCGATGACGGCGTTGGCGACGTCGCTGGCTTCGGCGCGGGTGGGGCGGGAGTTGTCGATCATCGAGTCGAGCATCTGGGTGGCGACGATGACCGGTTTGGCGTTGCGCTTGGCGAGTTTGATGGCGCGCTTCTGGACGATCGGGACCTGTTCGAGCGGCATTTCGACGCCGAGGTCGCCGCGGGCGACCATGATGCCGTCGAAGGCGGCGACGATGTCGTCGATGGCCTCGACCGCCTGGGGTTTTTCGACCTTGGCGATGAGGGGGAGGCGGCGGCCCTCCTCGTCCATGATGCGGTGGACGTCGTCGGCGTCGCGTCCGCTGCGGACGAAGGAGAGGGCGATGACGTCGAAGCCGGTGCGCAGGGCCCAGCGGAGGTCTGCTTCGTCCTTGTCGGAGAGGGCGGGGACGGAGACGGCGACGCCGGGGAGGTTGAGGCCCTTGTGGTCGGAGACCATGCCGCCTTCGAGGACGGTGGTGTGGACGCGGGGGCCGTCGACGGCGGTGACCTGGAGGCAGACTTTGCCGTCGTCGACGAGGATGCGTTCGCCGGGGGTGACGTCGGCGGCGAGTCCTCGGTAGGTGGTGCCGCAGGTTTCGCGGTCGCCCGGGATGTCGTGCTCGACGCTGATGGTGAAGGTGTCGCCGCGTTCGAGGAGTACGGGTCCTTCGGTGAAATGTCCGAGGCGGATCTTCGGGCCTTGAAGGTCGGCGAGGGTGCCGACGCTGCGGCCGGTCTCGTCGGCGGCTTTGCGGACGCGCCGGTAGCGTTCCTCGTGGTCGGCGTGGGCGCCGTGGCTGAGGTTGAAGCGGGCGACGTCCATTCCGGCTTCGACCAGGGCTTTGATCTGGTCGTACGAGTCGGTGGCGGGGCCCAGTGTGCAGACGATCTTCGCTCGGCGCATGTTTCGAGACTATTGCTTACCGGTGGGTAGAGAATTGGCCGGGCGTGACTACTCAACAACCTTTGGGTGAAGGGGTGTTGACAAGTATTGAATTGTGCGCCGGGGTGCTCTGATGAGCATTCTTTGCTGGTGCGCGGTTCAGAGGCTCGGGGGGTTCATGGTGAAGCGGGCATTGACGGTGGCGTAGACGTGCTGCCGTTGGGGTTCGAGGTCGAGGGGTGGGGTGGCGGCGTCCTCGGCTGTGGCGGCGTAGGCGACGCTGCGCATCGCGCCGCCGCCGAGGGGGTGCGAGGGGGGTGCTTCGGCGCCGGTGTCGGCGAGTTCGACGAGGGCGGCGAGGGTGGTGCCGAGGGCGTCGGCGTATTCGCGGGCGCGTTGGACGGCTTCCTGGACTGCTTGGCGGCGGGCCTGGCGGTGGGCGGGTGAGTCGGGGCGCAGGGCCCACCAGGGGCCGTCGACGCGGGTGAGGTCGAGGTCGGCGAGGCGGGTGGTGAGTTCGCCGAGGGTGGTGAAGTCGGTGAGTTCGGCGGTGATGTGGACGGCGCCCTGGTAGGTGCGGATGTGCTCGCCGCGGCCGTGTTTGGTGAGGAGGGGGTGGATGGAGAGGGTGCCGGTTTCGATGTGTTCGACGGTGTCGCCGTAGGACCGGATGAGGTCGAGGGCGGTGGTGTTGCGGCGGGTGAGGTCGTCGAGGGCGGTGCGGCGGTCGCGGCCCCGGGCGGTGACGGTGATGCCGATACGGGCATATTCGGGGTCGACTTCGAGGTGGGCTTCGCCGCGGACGGCGATGCGGGGGGCGTCGGGGGTGCCGTAGGGGACATGGGTGGGTGGGGTTGTCATGGGTTCACTGTGTCAGTTGGGGGGTGTTGCCAGGTGTTGCACAGGCGGGGTCATCGGATCGCAACCTGTCGGGCCTGTTGCCTGCGGTCATGTGCGGGTCAGAATCTACGCGCGTTACGTGAGTGTGTTCGGCCTGGCGTGTGTGTTCGGCCCAAGGAGAGGACGTGTCTCGATGAACCGCAGGAAGTTTCTGGAGAGGTCGGCCGCGACGGGTGCGGGGGTGACGGTTGCCGGGGTGGCCGCCGCGCCGTCGGCGGGGGCGGCGGAGCAGAAGGGGCGGCCGGTGCGGCGCTATTCGTTCACGGTGATGGGCACGACGGATCTGCATGGCAATGTTTTCAACTGGGATTATTTCAAGGACGCGGAGTACGCGGACGCCCAGGGGAATGCGAAGGGGCTGGCGCGGATCGCGACGCTGGTGGCGCAGGTCCGTAAGGAGAAGGGGCGGGCGAACACGCTGTTGCTGGATGCGGGGGACACGATCCAGGGGACGCCGCTGACGTATTACTACGCGAAGGTGGAGCCGATCACCGCGAAGGGTGGTCCGGTGCATCCGATGGCGCAGGCGATGAATGCGATCGGGTATGACGCGGTGGCGTTGGGTAATCATGAGTTCAATTATGGTATCGAGACGCTGCGGAAGTTCGAGGAGCAGTGTGATTTTCCGCTGCTGGGTGCGAACGCGGTGGATGCGAAGACGTTGCGGCCTGCTTTTCCGCCGTATTTGATGAAGACGTTCCGGGTGCCGGGGGCGCCGTCGGTGAAGGTGGCGGTGCTGGGGTTGACGAATCCGGGGATCGCGATCTGGGACAAGGCGCTGGTGCAGGGGAAGCTGGCATTTCCGGGGTTGGAGGAGCAGGCGGCGAAGTGGGTGCCGAAGTTGCGTTCGATGGGGGCGGACGTGGTGGTGGTCTCGGCGCATTCGGGGTCGTCGGGGACGTCTTCGTACGGTGATCAGTTGCCGTATGTGGAGAATGCGGCGGCGAATGTGGCGCGGTTGGTGCCGGGGATCGATGCGATTCTGGTCGGGCATGCGCATGTGGAGATTCCGGAGCTGCGGGTGGTGAATGAGGCGACGGGGAAGGCGGTGGTGCTGTCGGAGCCGTTGTGCTACGCGGAGCGGTTGACGCTTTTTGATTTCGAGCTGGTGCTTGAGGGGGACAGCTGGCGGGTGGAGTCGGTGAAGGCGTCGTTGCGGAATTCGAATGCGGTGGCGGATGATCCGAAGATCGGCCGGTTGCTGGACGATGAGCACGCCAAGGTGGTGGCGTATGTGAATCAGGTGGTCGGTAGTGCGACCGAGACGCTGACCACGGTGGATGCCCGGTACAAGGATGCTCCGATCATCGATCTGATCAACAAGGTGCAGGAGGATGTGGTGCGGGCGGCTCTGGCGGGCACGGAGTTCGCTGCGCTGCCGGTGTTGTCGCAGGCGTCGCCGTTCTCGCGGACGTCGGAGATTCCTGCGGGTGAGGTGACGATCCGGGATCTGTCGGGTCTGTATGTGTATGACAACACGTTGGTCGCGAAGGTGCTGACGGGTGCGCAGGTGCGGGCGTATCTGGAGTATTCGGCGGAGTATTTCGCGCAGGTGGCGCCCGGTGTTCCGGTGGATGTGGCGCGGTTGACGAATGCGAATGGCCGGCCGGACTACAACTACGACTATGTGTCGGGGTTGTCGTACGACATCGATATTGCGCAGCCGGTGGGGTCGCGGGTGCGGAATCTGGTGTATGGCGGGGCGCCGTTGGATGATGCGGCGCGGTTCGTGTTTGCGGTGAACAATTACCGGGCGAATGGTGGCGGTGCCTTCCCGCATGTGGCGTCGGCGCAGGAGGTGTGGTCGGAGTCGACGGAGATCCGGACCCGGATCGCGGAGTGGGTGACCGCGAAGGGGGTGCTGGATCCGAGGGACTTCGCGTCGGTGGACTGGCGGCTGACGCGGGAGGGCACGCCGGTGTTCTGACGGGTTGTACGGGCTGTACGGGTTGTGGGGTGCCGGTCTCGGATTCCGGTCTCAGATTCCGTCCGTGAGGGGGGTGAGGGTGCGGGGGGTGCGGGCGGCCGGGATCCGGGGCTGGTGTTGTTCGAGGCCGAAGGTGGTGAAGGCGGTGCGGCGGGGCAGGGGGTAGGTCTCTTTGCCGGTGAGGGCGTTGAGGATGGTGGCGCTGCGCCAGGCGGCGAGTCCGAGGTCGGGGGTGCCGACGCCGTGGGTGTGGGTCTCGGCGTTCTGGACGTGGATGGCGCCGGTGATGGAGGGGTCGAGGACGAGGCGGAAGTCCTGGTCGATGCGGGGGCGTTCGCGGCTGTCGCGGCGTAGGTAGGGGTCGAGTCCGGCGAGGATGCGGTTGAGGGGGCGTTCGCGGTAGCCGGTGGCGAGGACGACGGCGTCGGTGGTGAGGCGGGAGCGGGTGCCCTGCTGTCGGTGTTCGAGGTGTAGTTCGATCTTGGTGGTGGCGATGCGGCCTGCGGTGCGGACCTGGACGCCGGGGGTGAGTACGGCGTCGGGCCAGCCGCCGTGGAGGGTGCGGCGGTACAGCTCGTCGTGGATGGCGGTGAGGGTGGCGGCGTCGATGCCTTTGTGGAGTTGCCATTGGGAGGCGATGAGGCCGTCGCGGACGGGTTCGGCGAGGGCGTGGAAGTAGCGGGTGTAGTCGGGGGTGAAGTGTTCGAGGCCGAGTTTGGAGTACTCCATGGGTGCGAAGGCCTCGGTGCGGCCGAGCCAGTGGAGTTGTTCACGGCCGGTGGGGCGGTGGCGCAGCAGGTCGAGGAAGACTTCCGCGCCGGACTGGCCTGATCCGATGACGGTGACATGGCCTGCGGTGAGCAGGGTTTCGCGGTGGTCGCGGTAGTCGGCGGCGTGCAGGACGGGGACGCCGGGGGCGTCGACGAGGGGGCGGAGCGGGTCGGGGACGTGGGGCTCGGTGCCGATGCCGAGGACGATGTTGCGGGTGTAGGTGCGGCCCAGGGCTTCGGCTTCGCCGTTGGTGTCGAGTTGGGTGTGGTCGACCTCGAAGACGTCGCGTTCGGGGTTCCAGCGGACGGCGTCGACCTGGTGGTGGAAATGCAGTCCGGGGAGGCTCTCGGCGACCCAGCGGCAGTAGGCGTCGTATTCGGCGCGCTGGATGTGGAAGCGCTCGGCGAAGTAGAAGGGGTAGAGGCGGTCGCGGGCGCGGAGGTAGCTGAGGAAGGTCCAGGGGCTGGCGGGGTCGGCGAGGGTCACCAGGTCGGCGAGGAAGGGGACTTGGAGGGCGGTGCCGTCGATGAGGAGTCCGGGGTGCCAGTGGAAGGCGGGGCGCTGTTCGTAGAAGACGGCGTCGAGTTCGGCGAGGGGGTGGGCGAGGGCGGCGAGGGAGAGGTTGAGGGGGCCGATGCCGATGCCGACCAGGTCTCGGGGGGTGTCGGGGTGGGGGGTGGGGGTGGGGACATGGCTGGGGTGGGGGCCGGCGTTGTGGCTGGGGGCCGGGTTGGGGGTTTCGGGGGTCATTCGGGGGTGTTTCCTTCCACCAGGGTCAGGAGGGCGGTCAGGTCGTCGGGGTGGGTGTGGGGGTTGAGGAAGGTGGCCTTGAGCCAGCGCCGGCCGTCGAGGTGGGCGCGGCCGAGGACGGCGCGGCCGGTGGTGAGGAGGTGGCGGCGCAGGGCGGCGAGGGAGGTGTCTGTGTGGGCCGTCGGCCGGAACAGGACCGTGCTGATCACCGGGTGGGCGTGGAGTTCGAAGCCGGGGTGCTGCTCGACCAGGTCGGCGAACTGGTGTGCGATGGCGCAGACCTGGTCGACGAGGGTGCCGAGGCCGGTGCGGCCGAGGGTTTTGAAGGTGACGGCGATCTTCAGGACGTCGGGGCGGCGGCTGGTGCGCAGGGAGCGGCCGAGGAGGTCGGGTAGTCCGGCGTCGGTGTCGTCGGTGGCGTTGAGGTAGTCGGCGTGGTGGGTGAGGGCGGCGAGTTCGGCGGGGTCGCTAAGGGTGAGGGCGCCTGCGGCGAGGGGCTGCCAGCCGAGTTTGTGCAGGTCGAGGGTGATGGTGTGGGCGGCGTCGAGGCCGGTGAGCCGGTGGCGGTGGCGGTCGCTGAAGAGGAGGCCGCCGCCGTATGCGGCGTCGATGTGCAGTCGGGCGTGGTGGGCGCGGCTGCGGGCGGCGATCTCGGGGAGCGGGTCGATGAGTCCGGCGTCGGTGGTGCCCGCGGTGGCGGCGACGAGGTGGGGGCCGGGGTGGGTGGTGAGGGCCGCGTCGAGGGCGGTGGGGTCGAGGGTGCCGGTGGGGGCGGGTACGACGACGGGGTCCGGGAGGCCGAGCAGCCAGGCGGCGCGGGGCAGGGAGTGGTGGGCGTTGGCGCCGCAGACGAGTTGGAGGGCGCTGCCGTGGGTCTCGCGGGCGAGGAGCAGGGCGAGGAGGTTGGATTCGGTGCCGCCGGTGGTGATGAGGGCGTCGGCGGCGCCGGTCTCGCGGGCGAGGGCCTGGGTGACGAGGGTTTCCAGTTCGGAGGCGGCGGGGGCCTGGTCCCAGGAGTCGAGGGAGGGGTTGAGGATCGCGGCGGCGAGGTCGGCGGAGGCGGCGACGGCGAGCGGCGGGCAGTGCAGGTGTGCGGCGCACAGCGGGTCGGCGGGGTCGGCGGCGCCCTGGGCGAGGAGGCGTACCAGGTCGTGCAGGGCGTGGGGGTCGCCGTCGTCGGGGAGCAGATCGCCGACGGTGTCGCGTACGAGGGCGGCGATGGCCGCCGGGCCGCCTGCGGGGAGGGGGCCGCCGCGGGCTCGGTTTCCGGCCTGGAGGGCGTCGAGGACGGTGTCGAGCAGCGGTCTCATGGCGTCGGGGCCGTGGGGGCCCGATGCCAGGGGTGGGGTGGGCATGGGTCCTCCGGGCGGGCAGCGGGGTTACAGCTTGGACGGGGGGTGCGCTGCCGCGCCCGGGAAGTGCGGGGATCGGACCCGAAAGGGGGTACGGGCGGTGGTGGTGGGCCGGGTGGGGATGGTAGGGCGGCCCGGGTGGTCGGGGGGCCCGGGGGCCCGGGGGCCCGGGGGCCCGGGGGCCCGGGCGGTCGGGGGGCCGGGTGGTCGGGGCCCCGGGGCTATTCCTGGCCGGTGGTGCCTCGTACCTTCAGTGCGCGTTCCAGGTCGTCGAGTTGGTCGATGAGTTTGCGGCGCAGGGCGGGGGTGGGGTCGGCGTCATCGAGGCAGGTTCGTCCGAGGCGGAGGGTTTCGGTGTCGACGGCGTGGACGGGGAAGGCCCAGCGGCCGGCGGCGTCGGCGATGGCGGGGCCGCGGCGGTGGGCGAGGGTGACGGCGTCCGCGAAGTAGCGGGGGACGTATTCCCGTAGCAGATCGGTCTGTTCGGGCTGCCAGAAGCCTTGGGCCGTGGCGTTGAAGAGGTAGTTGGAGAGGTCGTCGGTGGTGAACATGGCGGCCCAGGCGGTGTGTTTGGCGTCGGGGTCGGGCAGGGCGGCGCGGCAGCGGGCGGCGCCTTCCTGGCCGGTGGCGCTGGGGTCGCGGTCCAGTTCGGCGGCGATGGCCTGTTCGTCGGTGGCGCCGAGGACAGCGAGGCGGGCGAGGATGCGCCAGCGCAGCTCGGGGTCGAGTTCGGGTCCGCCGGGGACGCTGCCGTCGGCGAGCCAGGCGGCGAGGGTGTCGGGGCGGGTGGTGACGTCGATGAAGTGGCGTACGGCGATCAGGCGCAGGCCGGGGTGGGTGCCGTCCTCGGTGCGGCGGATGAGGTCGCGGCACAGGGCGCTGAGGGTGGCGAGGGCGGCGGGGCGGGCCTGGGGGGTGAGGTAGCGGTCGGTGATCTGGGTGCCGGCGAAGGAGAGGACGCCCTGGGCGAGGGCGAGGTCGGTTTCGCGTGGGAGGTGGGCGCGGGCGGTGTCCAGGTAGGCGGTGGGGGGGAGTTCGCCGTCGCGGACGGCGTCCCTGAGGGCGTTCCAGACGACCGCGCGGGTGATGGGTTCGGGGAGGCCGGAGAGGCGGGTGCGCAGGGTGGTGAAGGATTCGCGGTCGAAGCGGATCTTGGCGTAGGTGAGGTCTTCGTCGTTGAGGAGGAGGAATGCGGGGCGTTTGCCGATGGGTTCGGGTTCGGTCTGGGGGATGTCGAGGTGGCGGCGGTCGCGCAGGGTGAGGCGGCCGTCGTCGTCGGCGAGGTCGAGGTCGTAGAGGCCGACGGCGATGCGGTGGGGGCGGGTGCCGGTGTGGTCGACGGTGAGGGTGCAGGTGCCGTGGTCGCCGCGGGTGACGCGGGGGGCGAGGGTGTCGACGCCGGTGGTGCGCAGCCAGGCGTCGGCCCAGGCGTGGACGTCGCGTTCGGTGGTGTGGGCGAGGGAGTCGATGAAGTCGGCGAGGGTGGCGTTGGCGAATTTATGGCGGTCGAAGTGGGTGTTGATGCCGGCGAGGAAGTCTTTCTCGCCGAGCCAGGTGACGAGTTGGCGCAGGGCGGAGGCGCCCTTGGCGTAGGAGATGCCGTCGAAGTTGAGCATCGCGGAGGCGGTGTCGGGGACGGCTTCGGGGGCGACGGGGTGGGTGGAGGGACGTTGGTCGGCGTCGTAGCCCCAGCCTTTGCGGATGACGCCGAAGTCGGTCCAGGTGTCGGTGAAGCGGGTGGCTTCGATGAGGGTCTGGTAGCCCATGTATTCGGCGAAGGACTCGTTGAGCCAGATGTCGTCCCACCACTTGAGGGTGACGAGGTCGCCGAACCACATATGGGCCATTTCGTGGGCGATGACCATGGCGCGGGTCTGGCGTTCGGTGTCGGTGACGGCGGAGCGGTAGACGAAGTCGTCGCGGAAGGTGACGAGGCCGGGGTTCTCCATGGCGCCGGCGTTGAATTCGGGGACGAACGCCTGGTCGTAGGAGTCGAAGGGGTAGGGTTCCGCGAATTTCTCGTGGTAGCGGTCGAAGCACTGGCGGGTGATGTCGAGGAGTTCGTCGGCGTCCTGGTCCAGGTGGGGGCCGAGGGAGCGGCGGCAGTGGATGCCGAAGGGCAGGCCGCGGTGTTCGGTGCGTACGGTGTGCCAGGGGCCGGCGGCGACGGCGACGAGGTAGGTGGAGATGGGCGGGGTGGGGGCGGCTCGCCAGTGGCCCGCGTGCTGTTGTTCGGTGATGCCGTTGGAGAGGACGGTCCAGCCTTCGGGGGCGGTGACGGTGAGGTCGAAGACGGCCTTGAGGTCGGGCTGGTCGAAGGCGGCGAAGACGCGCTGTACGTCGTCCATGAAGAGCTGGGTGTAGACGTAGGTCTCGTCGTCGCTGGGGTCGGTGAAGCGGTGCATGCCTTCGCCGGTGCGTGAGTAGCGCATACGGGCGTCGACGTGCAGTTCGTGGTCGCCCGCGGTGAGGTTTCTCAGGGGCAGCCGGTTGCCGTCGAGGGTGTCCGGGTCGAGGGGATGTCCGTCGAGGGTGACCGAGCGCAGCTCGGCGGGCTTCAGCTCGACGAAGGTGTCCGCGTCCGTGCGGGCGCTGAACCTGATCAGGGTACGGGAGTCGAAGGTGTCGGCCCCGGTGGTCAGGTCGAGGTCGATGGCGTACCGCTGGACGTCGAGGAGCTGTGCACGGGTCTGCGCTTCGTCGCGCGTGAGAACGGACATGGACGCCATGCTGCCCGATGGGTCTGACATCGCACAGGGGCGGTCCGGTTCGTGCTCGGATCGCGACCTGGGGTGGGGGGTTGTGGGGGCGGGCGTGGGAGGCGCGTTCGGGGGAGGCGGTGGTGGGGCGTGCGCGGGGGCGTGCCGGGGGGCGTGTGGGGGTGGCCGGGGGGGGCGTCGCGGGATGTGGGTGGGGCGGGTCGGGGCCGAGGGGGTTCGGCGGTCTGACCGAGGGGGTCGGGTGATCTGACCGAGGGGGGTTCGGCGGGCGGGCCGGAGGTGGTGTGGTGGTCAAGCGGAGGTGGTGTGGTGGTCAAGCGGAGGTGGTGTGGTGGTCAGGCGGAGGTGGCCCTCGGGATGTCCCGTTGGGTGGGGATGCGGGTGGGGCGGGGGCGTTCGCGGATTGCGCTCTGGCGGGGGCGCGGGGCGCACAGTTCGCGGAGTTCGCGTATTTCGCGCTCCTGTGCGCGGTGGCGGGCGTGGGCGTCGTAGAGGTAGCGGACCTTGGTGCGCAGGGCCCAGGGGTCGATGGGTTTGATCAGGAGGTCGGCGACGCCGAGGTCGTAGGCGGCCGTGGTCAGTTCATGGTCGGGGTCGAGGCCGGTGAGCAGGACGACGGGGATGTGCTGGGTCTGTTCGAGGCGGCGCAGATAGCGCACGACCTCCAGGCCGTCCGCGCCGGGTGTGCGCACGTCGAGCAGCAGGAGTCCGATCCCGCCGCGCAGCACCTGTTTGAGTGCCTCGTCGCCGCTGGCGGCCTGGGCCAGCGGGCGTTCGAGCGGGGCGAGCGCGCTCTCCAGGGCGTACCGCGTGTCCTTGTGGTCGTCGACGATGAGGATCCTGGCTTCCGACTCCATGGCCGGACCTCCCCTCCACCTGGGCTCCCACCCTATGCGTCCGGAGCCTACGGGGAGTGCTCGTCGGTTGACGAGGAGTACTCGATGAGAAAGTCTCCCGCGCGGGTGCGCGTCACTCCCCGTGGCCCAGGGTTCGGTCGGCTGGTGGTTCCGGCCGGTCAGCGGGGCGTTGAGTGATGGTTTGCGACGGTGTCCTCGGCGATGCCCTCATGGTGGCGGATCACTTCGGCGATGATGAAATTGAGAAACTTCTCAGCAAATGCCGGGTCGAGTTTGGCGTTCTCTGCGAGGGCTCTGAGCCGCTCGATCTGCCGGGCCTCGCGCGCCGGGTCGGCGGGCGGCAGCTGGTGCCGGGCCTTGAGGTGGCCCACCTGCTGGGTGCACTTGAAGCGTTCGGCGAGCATATGGACGACCGCCGCGTCGATGTTGTCGATGCTGTCGCGCAGCCGGTCGAGTTCCTCGCGCACGGCGGGGTCGACGTCTCCGGTACCGGTGTAGCTGGTGGTCATGGGCGACCACCCTACGTGTCGGGGGTGGGGTGGCGGCGGGGCGTCCGGGGATCGTCCCAGGGGGCGGACAGGGAGTGTCTCAGGATCCGACGCGGTCGGGCTTCAGTCCTGGTCGAGGGCCTGGTCAGGGGCCTGGTCGGGTGCGGGGTGGTCGGGTGCGGGGTGGTCACGTGCGGGGTGGTCACGTGCGGGGCGGTCGGGTGCGGGATGGTCGGGCACGCGCGCGAGGGGCTTGTGGAAGTGGACGTCCTGGTGGCCGCCGGGGACGCCGTCGATCCTCCCGGTCTCCCGGAAGCCGAGCGCGGCGTAGAAGCCGGGGGCCTGGAAGGTGTACGTGGAGACGGTCAGGTCGGTGCAGCCGCGCCGTAGGGCTTCCTCCTCGGCCGCCCGCATGAGCCGGGTCCCCCAGCCCTCGTGGCGCCGGTCCTCACGCACCCACAGCATGTCCACGGAGCACAGGCCGCCCCAGAACCAGCCGGTGAGCCCGCCGATCCGGGTGCCACCCGCCGGGTCGGTGACGGTGACGGAGAAGTCCTCGGGCAGGGGGACGGCGGTGGCCCGGGTGTTGAAGGCGGTCAGTTCGTCGTCGAGCCACTGCTGGAGATCGTCGTCGGGGCCGCCTACTCGCGGTACGGGCCCGGTGGGGGGTTCGACGGCGGGTTCGACGGGCGATTCGGTGGGCGGCTCGCTGGTCACGGGCCGACCGTAGCCGCGGGGGCGGCGGCCGGGCATCCGGATTTCCCCGCCGTACAGTGGAATCGGGTGGTTCACGGCGTCATGGGGGTACGGGCGTGGCGAACGGCGGGCCGGTCGAGCACGGGTTCCCGCATCTGGAGACGGTGCGGGCGGCCATCACAGCGCTGTACAGGAGGCTGTCGTACGACACGATCCGGACGTTCTCGGCCAGTGTGGTGCCGGCCGATGTGGCGTTCGCCGACGCGGACGATCTGTATCTGGGCGCGCAGCGGGTGGCGCGCGAGATCGTGCGGCACTACCGGTTGCCGGATGCCCGGCTGATCGTCGCGTTCCGTGCGATGCAGCATGCGGCGAACATCGAACTGACGGCCGGTCCGGAGTATTTCGTGGAGCTGAACGACCGGTTCCGTACGCATCGGCGGGACATCGGCGCCGCGCTGGCGCACGAGGCGATGCATGTGTATCTGCATCGGCTGGAGCTGGCGTTCCCCGGCACACGGGACAACGAGATCCTCACGGACACGGCGGCGGCCTATCTGGGCGCCGGGTGGCTGCTGCTGGACGCCTATCGGGAGGATGCGGCGTCCTCCCAGAAGCTGGGCTATCTCACGCCTGAGGAGTTCGGTTACGTCCTGGCGAAGCGTGCCCTGGTGTTCGGGGAGGATCCGTCGCCCTGGTTCACCAGCGCGCAGGCGTACACGGCGTATGTGACGGGCATGGCGCGGGCGCGTCGTGACGGGCAGCAGCCGCCGCTGACGGCGGCGGGCTGGGCGGGCCGCCGCCGTTATGCGCGCGACCGGCGACACGCCCAGGATCACGCCATGGCCGAGGCGCATGGCGTGTCGTACGCCTTCTCCGGCGCGGGTCCACTGCGTGTGTCGTTCCCGTGCCCGACCTGCCATCAGCGGATCCGGGTGCCGGTACGGGGGCGGGTGCGGGCGCGGTGTGCGTTGTGCGGGACGGTGCTGGAGTGTGACACGTAGGGGGTGGGTTTTGTGGGGGCGGGGGCTTGCGTTGGGTGGGTGTCGGCGGCCAATGGAAAATCCCGCGTACGGCCAGCGTGATTCCCCACTGGATTGCCACACTCAGTAGTCGCAACCCTGGGCGGTCTTCGACGACTCGCGCGAGTCCGCCGTGCGGTCATCGCAGTGGAACCCCCTCGCCATCGGCGCCTGTTCAAGGGAACACTGCGGCCATGGAGTTCCTCTGCTACCACCGCGACCGCACTGGCTCACTGTCGCTGCGCTACGAACTGAACGATGCGCACTTGTCCTACATGGACGGATTCGCGAAGGAGATGATCGCCCGAGGGCCGACCTTCGCTGACGACGGCGAGACCCTCACCGGCAGCGTGCACATCCTCGACCTGCCCGATCCCGCTGCCGCCCGCGCGTTCGCCTTCGACGAGCCGAACTACCAGGCCGGCGCCTACCGGGACGTACTCGTGCGACGGTGGCACAACGCCCTGGGGCGCACCATGTGGGACTTCCCCGGCGGCCGGACCGGAGGCAACCGATACCTGGTGCTCGGCCTCGGCACAGGAGAGGCCACCGACCTCGCGCTGCCGCCCGAGCCGAAGGAGCTGATTGCCTACGGACCGCTGCTGTCCGACGACGGGACTCTCTGGCTGGGCACGGCGGCGTTGCTCCGGGCCCCGGACCCGGCCACCGCACGCGCCATCCTCACCCACGACCTGTACGCCGACATCGAGGTGCACAACTGGGAGTCCGGCGGGCGGCCGTCATGAACGAGGCGCCCACCGGTGCCATCGCGGGCGCATCACGCTCTGTAGAGGAAGTGGCCGCCAACGGGGAATTGAAGTGGCCACGGGCGGGGAGCTGAAGTGGCCACGGGCGGGGAGAACCAACTGGCCGCTATCAGGTGGGGCCCGTGCGTGGGAGGGTGGCCTCGTCCAGGGCCCGCAGCGCGCCGGTGCGAGTACAGGGCGACATGCGCGCCCAGGCCGGCCGGGTGGACCGCGCTCGGTCCTCCCCCGCGCCGCCCGACGGGCGTTCGGACCGCTTCGACGATGCGTGTCTCGGCCATGATGCCTCCCTCACCTTCGGGCGGGCTGCTTCTGTACGGCGATCCCGTCCAGCACCATCGGTCCTAGGGATGCCGGCTGCTGACGGAGACGACCTCGCCGGTCATGCAGGGCGAGCAGCCGCGCACCTGGTCAGGGCCATCACACCGGCCTTGGCGGCGGCGCAGTGCGCCTGTCCGGCCAGCTCGCCACCGCCGCGCAGGCCTCGGCGTCGGCCTCACCCCGCTCGACCCGACCGTCGAACAGGTCCGGTTCGCAGTGCCCGTCGGCTCCTTCCAGGCCGTCGAGCACGGCCCGTACGGCATCGCAACCGCACGGCGGCACTCCCGGCCCCGGGCAACGGCAACGGCTCACCGCCGCCCCTCCCCACCCCTCAACTCCCCCCGCTCCCCCGCTCCCCCACAACCTCCGCCGCCCCCTCACCATGGCCCGCACGCGCCGCCCGCTGCTCCGCGTACTCCTCCGGCGTCGGCTTCGGCACCTGTGTGTCCGGGCCGAACATTCCCCGGGCCAGCCGCGCCCGTACCCGTTGGGAGACGCGGACCCGTCGCCGTACACCACCGGCGTCGGCCGGCGGCCCGATCTCGTAGGGCTGGGGCTGCTCGTGCTGGGTCAGGGCGTACAGCTCGGCTCGCGGCAGTGGCTCATGGACCTCGATGAACTCGCCGTGCGGGAGGCGGGTGATGGTGCCGGTCTCCCGGCCGTGCAGCACCTTGTCGCGGTCGCGGTGCTGGAGGGCGAGGCAGACCCGTTTGGTGACGTAGAAGGCGAGGACGGGGGCGACGAAGAAGGCGATCCGGACGAACCAGGTGATGGAGTTGATGGACAGATGCAGATGGGTGGCCACGATGTCGTTGCCGCCGCCGATGAGCAGCACGGCGTACAGGGTCAGCCAGGCGGCGCCGAGGGCGGTGCGGACCGGGGCGTTGCGCGGCCGGTCCAGGAGGTGGTGTTCTCGGCGGTCGCCGGTGATCCACGCCTCGACGAAGGGGTGGACGCCGATGGCGAGCAGGATCAGCGGGAACAGCGAGAACGGGATGAAGACGCCGAGGACGAGGGTGTGGCCCCAGAGGTTGATCTCCCATCCCGGCATCACCCGGATCAGTCCCTCGGAGAAGCCGAGGTACCAGTCGGGCTGGGCGCCGGTGGTGACCAGGTCGGGGCGGTAGGGGCCGAAGGCCCAGACGGGGTTGATCTGCGCGATGCCGCCCATGAGCGTGAGCACGCCGAAGACCAGGAAGAAGAACCCGCCCGCCTTCGCCAGGTAGACCGGCAGGAAGGGCATCCCGACCACGGACTCCCGCTTCTTGCCGGGCCCTGGGTACTGGGTGTGCTTGTGGTGAACGATCAGGATCAGATGGGCCGCGACCAGGCCCAGCATGATCCCCGGCAGCAGCAGCACATGGATCGGGAAGAACCGCGAAATGATGTCGTGCCCCGGGAACTCCCCGCCGAACAGGAAGAAGGAGAGATACGTCCCGACGATCGGGATGGACAGGATGGCGCCCTGCGCGAAGCGGACGCCGGTCCCGGAGAGCATGTCGTCGGGGAGGGAGTAGCCGGTCAGGCCGGTGATGATGCCGAGGAAGAGCAGCGTCCAGCCGAACAGCCAGTTGATCTCGCGGGGCTTGCGGTAGGCGCCGGTGAAGAACACCCGCATCATGTGCACCAGCATGCCGGTAACGAAGACCAGCGCGGCCCAGTGGTGGATCTGACGGATCAGCAGCCCGCCGCGTACGTCGAAGCTGATGTCCAGGGTGGACTCGAAGGCACGGGTCATCAGGACGCCGTTGAGCGGCTCGTAGGAGCCGTCGTACACCACCTCGGCCATGCTGGGCTCGAAGAACAGCGTCAGATAGACGCCGGTGAGGATCAGGACGACGAAGCTGTAGAGGCAGATCTCGCCGAGCAGGAAGGAGGGGTGGTCGGGGAAGGCCTTGCGCATGTTGGCCCTGGCGAGACCGTAGAGACCGAGCCGTCCGTCGGCCCAGTCGGCGAGCCACTCACCGCGCGGGACGGTCCCCCCGCGTCCCCCGCTTCCCCCGCGCCCCTCGACTCCGGATTCAGCGCCCGCCGCGCCCCCGCTCTCCGGTCGCGCGCCGCCCATGCCGTCGCCTTCCCGTCCGATGCCCTCAGGGTGGCACGGGCCCCGATGCCGGGCCAGAGGTGTCAGCAAGCGGGTGAGCGGGGTGCCTGCCCGCTCGCGCGGACGGCACAAGAGGCGGCGCCTGCCCAGGTCCGGTCGGGGACGAGGCAGACGCCGTCTGCGGGTGGTCGGGGGGACATCCCTGGAGCGTCCCAGGAATGTCCCCCGGACATCCCGCCCGTACGCCGTTGTACGGGAGGTCTTATGGAGGGGGCCGCCGTATGGGAGGGGGCCGTCGGTCAGACCATCAGGGCCCGGTCCGTGGGCCGGATCGGCGCCGGCAGCTCGCTCGCGCCGGTCAGGAACCGGTCGACGCCGCGGGCGGCCGAGCGCCCCTCGGCGATGGCCCAGACGATGAGCGACTGTCCGCGGCCGGCGTCCCCGGCCACGAAGACGCCCGGCACATTGGTCTGGTACTCGGCGTCGCGGGCGATGTTGCCGCGCTCGTCGAGGTCCAGGGCGAACTGCTCGACCAGGCCGTTGTCCCGGTCGGTGCCGGTGAAGCCCATCGCGAGGGTGACCAGCTGGGCGGGGATCCGGCGCTCGGTGCCGGGCCGCTGGGTCAGCTTGCCGTCCACGAACTCCACCTCGGTGAGGTGCAGCCACTGCACATTGCCGTCCTCGTCGCCCTCGAAGTGGGTGGTGGAGACGGAGTAGACCCGCTCGCCGCCCTCCTCGTGCGCGGAGGTGACCTTGTAGAGCATCGGGAAGGTCGGCCACGGCTGGGCGGTGGGGTGCCGGTCGTCGCCCGGGCGGGGCATGATCTCCAGCTGGGTCACCGAGGCCGCGCCCTGGCGGTGGGCGGTGCCCACGCAGTCGGCGCCGGTGTCGCCGCCGCCGATGACGACGACGTGCTTGCCCTCGGCCGTGAGGGGCGGCGTCACATAGTCGCCCTCCTGGACCTTGTTGGCCAGCGGCAGATACTCCATGGCCTGGTGGATGCCCTTCAGCTCCCGGCCGGGCACCGGCAGCTCACGGGCGGTGGTGGCGCCGACGGCCAGCACCACGGCGTCGTACCGCTTCTTCAGGTTGGTGCCCGACAGGTCGCGGCCGACCTCGACGCCGGTGCGGAACCGGGTGCCCTCCGCGCGCATCTGCTCGATACGGCGGTTGATGTGCCGCTTCTCCATCTTGAACTCGGGGATGCCGTAGCGGAGCAGGCCGCCGATGCGGTCGGCGCGCTCGTAGACGGCGACGGTGTGGCCGGCCCGGGTGAGCTGCTGGGCGGCGGCCAGGCCCGCGGGGCCGGAGCCGACGACCGCGACCGTCTTGCCGGACAGGCGCTCCGGGATCTGCGGGGCGACGTCCCCGGTCTCCCACGCCTTGTCGATGATGGAGACCTCGACGTTCTTGATGGTGACGGCCGGCTGGTTGATGCCGAGGACACACGCCGACTCGCAGGGGGCCGGGCAGAGCCGGCCGGTGAACTCCGGGAAGTTGTTCGTCGCGTGCAGGCGCTCGGAGGCCGCCGCCCAGTCCTCGCGGTAGGCGTAGTCGTTCCACTCGGGGATCAGGTTCCCGAGCGGACAGCCGTTGTGGCAGAACGGGATGCCGCAGTCCATGCAGCGGCCGGCCTGCTTGCTGATGATCGGCAGCAGGGAGCCGGGGACGTAGACCTCGTTCCAGTCCCGCAGGCGGACGTCGACCGGGCGGGAGGTGGCGACCTCGCGGCCGTGGGTGAGGAAGCCCTTCGGGTCAGCCATTGATCGCCGCCTCCATCATCTTCTCGGTGATCTCGGTCTCGGAGAGACCGGCTCGCTCGGCGGCGTCCTTGGCGGCGAGCACTGCCTTGTACGTGCTGGGGATGATCTTGGTGAAGCGGGCGGCGGCGGCCGGCCAGTCGGCGAGCAGCTTCGCGGCGACCGTGGAGGCGGTCTCCTCGGCGTGGCGGCGCACCACGTCGTGCAGCCAGTCCCGGTCCTCGTCCGAGAGGTCCTCGATCGCGCCGAGGTTGCCGGTGTTGACGTTGTCCCGGTCGAGGTCGATGACGTACGCGACGCCGCCGGACATGCCCGCCGCGAAGTTGCGGCCGGTCTCGCCGAGGACGACGGCGTGGCCGCCGGTCATGTACTCGCAGCCGTGGTCGCCGACGCCCTCGGAGACCACCAGCGCGCCGGAGTTGCGGACGCAGAAGCGTTCGCCGACCTTGCCGCGCAGGAAGAGTTCGCCGCCGGTGGCGCCGTAGGCGAGGGTGTTGCCCGCGATGGTGGAGTACTCGGCGAGGTGGTCGGCGCCCCGGTCGGGGCGGACCACGACCCGGCCGCCGGACAGGCCCTTGCCGACGTAGTCGTTGGCGTCGCCCTCAAGGCGCAGGGTGACGCCGCGCGGCAGGAAGGCGCCGAAGGACTGGCCGGCGCTGCCGGTGAAGGTGATGTCGACGGTGTCGTCGGGGAGCCCGGCGCCGCCGAACTTCTTGGTCACCTCATGGCCGAGCATGGTGCCGACCGTGCGGTTGATGTTGCGGATGGCGACCTGGGCGCGCACCGGCTGGGCGTCGGCCGCGGAGTCGGCGGCCAGGGCGTCGGCGGCGAGCTTGATCAGTTCGTTGTCCAGGGCCTTGGCCAGGCCGTGGTCCTGCTCGACGATCTGGTGGCGGGCGGCGCCCGCGGGCAGCTCGGGGACGTGGAACAGCGGCGCCAGGTTCAGGCCCTGGGCCTTCCAGTGGTCGATGGCGCGGGTGACGTCGAGGGCCTCGGCGTGGCCGACGGCCTCCTCGATGGAGCGGAAGCCCAGTTCGGCGAGGAGTTCGCGGACCTCTTCGGCGATGAACCGGAAGAAGTTCACGACGTACTCGGCCTTGCCGGCGAACCGGTCGCGCAGCACCGGGTTCTGGGTGGCGATGCCGACCGGGCAGGTGTCCAGGTGGCAGACGCGCATCATGACGCAGCCGGAGACGACGAGGGGCGCGGTGGCGAAGCCGAACTCCTCGGCGCCCAGGAGCGCGGCGATGACGACGTCCCGGCCGGTCTTGAGCTGGCCGTCGGTCTGGACGACGATCCGGTCCCGCAGGCCGTTGAGCAGCAGGGTCTGCTGGGTCTCGGCGAGCCCGAGTTCCCAGGGGCCGCCCGCGTGCTTGAGGGAGGTCAGCGGCGAGGCGCCGGTGCCGCCGTCGTGGCCGGAGATCAGTACGACGTCGGCGTGCGCCTTGGAGACACCGGCGGCGACGGTGCCGACGCCGACCTCGGAGACCAGCTTGACGTGGATGCGCGCCTTCGGGTTGGCGTTCTTCAGGTCGTGGATGAGCTGGGCGAGGTCTTCGATGGAGTAGATGTCGTGGTGCGGCGGCGGGGAGATCAGGCCCACGCCGGGGGTGGAGTGGCGGGTCCTGGCGACCCACGGGTAGACCTTGTGGCCGGGCAGTTGGCCGCCCTCGCCGGGCTTGGCGCCCTGGGCCATCTTGATCTGGATGTCGTCGGCGTTGACGAGGTATTCGCTGGTCACGCCGAAGCGGCCGGAGGCGACCTGCTTGATGCTGGAGCGGCGCGCGGGGTCGTACAGGCGCTCCGGGTCCTCGCCGCCCTCGCCGGTGTTGGACTTGCCGCCGAGCTGGTTCATGGCGATGGCGAGGGTCTCGTGGGCCTCGCGGGAGATGGAGCCGTAGG
This sequence comes from Streptomyces sp. NPDC059477, assembly GCF_042749375.1. Taxonomy (NCBI): domain Bacteria; kingdom Bacillati; phylum Actinomycetota; class Actinomycetes; order Kitasatosporales; family Streptomycetaceae; genus Streptomyces; species Streptomyces sp. NPDC059477. Next base: position 116,872 of record NZ_JBHYUG010000002.1, read on the forward strand.
ACATGGCGCCGGTGGAGAACCGCTTGACGATCTCGCTGACCGGCTCGACCTCGTCCACCGGGATGGCCTCGCGGCCGGAGCTGAAGCCGAACAGGCCGCGCAGCGTCATCAGCCGCTCGGACTGCTCGTTCACGCGCTCGGTGTACTTCTTGAAGATGTCGTAGCGGCCGGTACGGGTGGAGTGCTGGAGCCGGAAGACGGTGTCCGGGTCGAACAGGTGCGGCTCGCCCTCGCGGCGCCACTGGTACTCGCCGCCGATGTCCAGCGCGCGGTGCGCGGGGGCGATGCCGGAGGCCGGGTAGGCCTTGGCGTGCCGGGCGGCGACCTCCTTGGCGACGACGTCGATGCCGACGCCGCCGATCTTGGAGGCGGTGCCCTTGAAGTACGTCTCGACGAAGGCCGATTCGAGCCCGACGGCCTCGAAGACCTGGGCGCCGCGGTAGGAGGCGACGGTGGAGATGCCCATCTTGGACATCACCTTCAGGACGCCCTTGCCGAGGGCGTAGATGAGGTTGCGGATGGCCTGCTCGGGTTCGGCGCCGGGCAGGAAGGTGCCGGCCCGGACCAGGTCCTCGACGGATTCCATGGCGAGGTACGGGTTGACGGCGGCGGCGCCGTAGCCGATGAGCAGGGCGGCGTGGTGGACCTCGCGGACATCGCCGGCCTCGACCAGCAGGCCCACGTGGGTGCGCTGCTTGGTGCGGATGAGGTGGTGGTGGACGGCCGCGGTGAGCAGCAGCGAGGGGATGGGGGCGTGCTCGGCGTCGGAGTGCCGGTCGGAGAGGACGATCAGGCGGGCGCCGTTGTCGATGGCGGCGTCCGCTTCGGCGTAGATCTCCTCGATCCGGGCGGCGAGGGCGTCGCCGCCGCCGTGCACCCGGTACAGGCCGGACAGGGTCGCGGCCTTGAAGCCGGGCATGTCGCCGTCGGCGTTGATGTGGATGAGCTTGGCCAGCTCGTCGTTGTCGATCACCGGGAAGGGCAGGGTGACCGTACGACAGGAGGCGGACGTGAGGTCCAGGAGGTTCGCGGAGGGGCCCAGCGGGGAGCGCAGCGAGGTGACCAGTTCCTCGCGGATGGCGTCCAGCGGCGGGTTGGTGACCTGTGCGAACAGCTGGGTGAAGTAGTCGAAGAGCAGCCGGGGGCGGTCGGAGAGCGCGGCGATGGGCGAGTCCGTGCCCATGGAGCCGATCGGCTCGGCGCCGGTCCTGGCCATCGGGGCGACGATGACCCGCAGCTCCTCCTCGGTGTAGCCGAAGGTCTGCTGGCGCCGGGTGACGGAGGCGTGGGTGTGCACGATGTGCTCGCGCTCGGGCAGGTCGGCCAGTTCGATCTCGCCGGCCTCCAGCCAGTCCGCGTAGGGCTGGTCGGCGGCGAGGCCCGCCTTGATCTCGTCGTCCTCGATGATGCGGTGCTCGGCGGTGTCGACGAGGAACATCCGGCCCGGCTGGAGGCGGCCCTTGCGGACCACCTTGGCGGGGTCGATGTCGAGGACGCCGACCTCGGAGCCGAGGACGACGAGGCCGTCGTCGGTGACCCAGTAGCGGCCGGGGCGCAGTCCGTTGCGGTCCAGGACCGCGCCGACCTGGGTGCCGTCGGTGAAGGTGACGCAGGCCGGGCCGTCCCAGGGCTCCATCAGGGTGGCGTGGAACTGGTAGAAGGCGCGCCGGGCCGGGTCCATGGAGGCATGGTTCTCCCATGCCTCCGGGATCATCATCAGCACGGAGTGCGGCAGCGAACGGCCGCCGAGGTGGAGCAGTTCCAGCACCTCGTCGAAGGACGCGGAGTCGGAGGCGGCGGGGGTGCAGATCGGGAAGATCCGCTCCAGGTCGCGCTCGCCGAACAGGTCGGACACCAGCTGGGACTCCCGGGCGCGCATCCAGTTGCGGTTGCCCATGACGGTGTTGATCTCACCGTTGTGGGCGACGAACCGGTACGGGTGGGCCAGCGGCCACGACGGGAAGGTGTTGGTGGAGAACCGGGAGTGGACGAGCGCGATCGCGGAGGTGAAGCGCCGGTCGGACAGGTCCGGGAAGAAGGGCTCCAGCTGGCCGGTGGTCAGCATGCCCTTGTAGACGATCGTCCGCGCGGACAGCGACGGGAAGTAGACGGCGGCCTCGCGCTCGGCGCGCTTGCGCAGCACGAACGCCTTGCGGTCCAGGTCGATGCCGGTGGAGACGCCGTCGCTGACGAAGAGCTGCCGGAAGACGGGCATCGTCGAACGGGCGGTGGCGCCGAGCAGCTGGGGGGCGACGGGGACGTCGCGCCAGCCCAGGACGGTGAGGCCCTCGTCGGCGGCGATCGTCTCGATATGCGAGACGGCCGCGTCGTCGGAGTCCTCGGGGAGGAAGGCGATCCCGACGGCGTAGGCACCGGCCGCGGGCAGCTGGAATTCGGCCACCTCACGGAAGAAGGCGTCCGGCACCTGGGAGAGGATCCCGGCGCCGTCGCCGGAGTCCGGCTCGGAGCCGGTGGCACCGCGGTGCTCCAGGTTCCGGAGCACCGTCAGGCCCTGTTCCACCAGCGTATGGCTGGCCTCGCCGGTCAGGGTGGCCACGAAACCGACGCCGCACGCGTCGCGCTCATTCCGGGGGTCGTACATGCCCTGCGCGGCAGGGCGAGCATCCATGAACGACCAGTTCTGGCCAGTCGTGGAGTGCTGGGACGGCTGGTGCGGCGTACGCATCGGCTCTCCCGTCGTCGTCATGTGGCTTGGGGGTTCCCATCAGGCTTTTTCGGCGCTGGGGAAGTGCCGAGGGACGACGTTGGCCCTCTGCGAGAGTGCAAAATTTCGTGCAGGTTACATGATGGGACGGCTCTCGGGAACCGGATAGACCATTCCAGCATGCGGACGTCGCGGCGGTTTCGCGACATCGGACACCGCGCTCGGCGGCGGAAGTTCATGGGGGCAGATCAGACAGATCGATGTCCGTCGGCCCGAAAGGAGAAGGAGGAGCGTGCGTCGTCGCCAGCCCCACCGGCACACGGCAGGCTTCATTGCCTACAGCGCTTACGGCTCATGCCCAATGGTTAATCGCTCGAAACCAGCGAGTAACGGCTGCTTATGCGGTCCCGCGCACAAGTTCCAGCCGCGTTACCCTACAGCGATTCCGAACAGACTGCCCAGGACGTACGTCACACCGGCCGCCGCCCCGCCCAGCGCGAGCTGCCGCAGCCCGCTGTACCACCAGGTCCGCGCGGTCACCTTGGACACCACCGCCCCGCAGGCGAACAGCCCCGCCAGCGCCAGCAGCACGGCCGGCCACAGCACGGTGGCGCCCAGCAGATACGGCAGTACGGGCAGCAGCGCGCCCAGCGCGAACGAGCCGAAGCTGGACACGGCGGCGACCAGCGGCGACGGCAGATCGCCGGGGTCCACTCCCAGTTCTTCGCGGGCGTGAATCTCCAGCGCCAGCTCGGGGTCCCGCGACAGCTGCCGGGCGACCTCGCCCGCCAGGCCGGGCTCGACGCCCCGCGCCTCGTACAGCGCGGCCAGCTCGTCCTCCTCGGCCTGCGGATGCTTGCGCAGCTGACGCCGCTCGACCTCCAGCTCGGCCTCGACCAGCTCACGCTGCGAGGCGACCGAGGTGTATTCACCGGCGGCCATGGAGAAGGCGCCGGCGGCCAGTCCCGCGAGCCCGGTCAGCACGATGGCCTGCTGCCCGACCGCGCCACCGGCGACACCGGTCATGAGGGCGAGGTTGGAGACCAGCCCGTCCATGGCCCCGAACACCGCCGGGCGCAGCCAGCCGCCGTTCACATCGCGGTGGGTGTGGTTGTCGCGGTGTGCCTCGTGGAGTGTCGCCTCGGTCTCGATGATGGCCATGACCGGTCCCTCACAAACGCCCCTGACAGGCTTCTTTAGACGGATTCCATTTCTCGACAGAAGCCAGACTACGCCTTCACCCCACCCCCCGCCAGCAAGGAAAGGATGCCCTAACCTGCGGCTTTACCGTATTCCGCTCATCCGATTTGCAAGGCGCTCACATGTCGACCGGGTGACGCTGAGGGTCGGGAGGCTTGCGCCGCCGGACGCACCGGGGACAGTTCCGCAAATGGGTTCCGGTTTCCGTGAACCCTGAGAGGAGAGTCCGCCATGGCATCCATCGCCTGCGTTCCCTCGGTCCCGGCCCCCGGGGACGCCGCCGAACTCCGTGAGCGGGCGCGCGGCGCACTGCTCGGACTGGCTGTCGGAGACGCCCTCGGCGCCCCCGCGGAGAACCTGAAGCCCTCCGAGATCCGGGCCCGCTGGGGCCGTATCACCGGGTACGTCGTCGAGAGCCCCGCCGGTACCGACGACACCGAGTACGCGATCTTCTCCGGTCTGCTGCTCGCCCGGCACGGCTCCGCGCTCACGGCCGCCCATGTGGAGGCGGCCTGGCACGCCTGGATCGCGGACCGTGCGGAGGGCCCGTTCCGCGGCGCCGGTTTCAGTGAGCGCGGCACCCTGGAGAACCTCCGCCGGGGCCTCGCCGCCCCCATCTCCGCACAGCACCGGCACGCCTGGAGCGATGGGCTCGCGATGCGGGCGGCGCCCTTCGGTGTCTTCGCCGCGGGGCGCCCCGCCGAGGCGGCCCGGCTGGTCGCCATCGACGGCGCCGTCAGCCACGAGGGCGAGGGCATCTACGGCGGCCAGGCGGTGGCGGCCGGGGTCGCCGCGGCGATGGCGGGCGCCCCCGTCATCGCCGTGGTCGCCGCCGCGCTCGCCGTGGTCCCCGACGACTCCTGGACCGCGCGTTCCCTGCGCCGCGCGGTGACGGTCGCCCACCGCGGCGAACGCGCCGTCCGCTCCGCCGTCGTCATCGGCGGCTACCCCTGGACCGACCTCGCCCCCGAGGCCGTCGCCCTCGCCTTCGGCGCGTACGCGGCGGCCGACGGCGACTTCCGCGAGGCGGTCCTGACCGCCGTCAACATGGGCCGCGACGCCGACACCACGGCAGCGGTCGCGGGCGCGCTGGCGGGCGCCACCCAGGGCCTGTCGGCGATCCCCGCCGACTGGGCGAAGGCCATCGCCCCGGCCCGCGGCAGCTGCCTGCCGTCCATGGCGGGCCACCACGTACTGGAGGTGGCGGACCTGCTGACGTCACGCGCCCAAGGGCACGACCTCACGGCTCCCGACGAGGCGGAGGTGGTGGCATGACACCGCCGGCGCCTTGGCACGAGGGAACGAACGGAATCAACGGACCGAACGGGACGACGGTTCCGTACCCGCAAACGGAACGGATGGCAGGCCCGGACACGGAACCGACAGCCGCCGACGGCGAGAGTCCCCCACCGGGGCCACCCGCACCCGACGACGAAAGCCGCACCCGCGGTGCGGGTGGAAAACACCTGGCCGAAGGCGAAGCCGAGGCCACCGACGCCCCGGCGGAGCCGAGCCGCAGGATCGAGGGCCTCCTCCTCGGCCTGGCCGCAGGCGACGCCGCCGGCTGGCCCGCCGCCCGCCACCGCGCCGCCCGCATGCCCGAATGGACCCGCCGCCTCACCCGCGAACTCGACACCTTCGCCGAACACAACGCGACGACCACTCTCCCCGTCCCCATCGCCCTCAACCAACCCCCCGAACCCCTCCGCCTGGGCCCCTCCGACGACGCCGAATGGGCCGCCTTCGCCGCCGAGGCGGTCCTCCGCGCCGGCGACGACACCGTCCTGGGCGACCTCAGCCGGGCCCGCCGCATGCGGGCCGCGATCGACCTCACCTGGAACGCGATCGCCAGCGAGGTCGCCGCGGCAGCGGACCGCGCCCCCGAGGTCGAGTCCGCCGTACTCCCCCTGCGCGCCCGCATCTCCGTCCGCGCCGGCCTCGGCAACCTCGCCGCCGGCCTACGACCCCCCGCCACCGGCCACGACAACCCGCACTACTTCGACGACGCCGCCTGCATCCGCGCCTGCGTCCTGGCGGTGGCCCACCCCGGCGACCCCGAACTCGCCGCCGACCTCGCCGAATTCGACGCCCGCTACACCCAGGACGGCGACGGGGTCCACGGCGCCCGCGCGATGGCCGCCGCCCTCTCCCTCGCCCTGACCGGCGCGGACGTCGACACCTGCGTACGCGCCGCCCTCGCCGAACTCCCCGCGGCGACCGAGATCGGCCGCAACGCCCGCCACGCCCTCGACCTCGCCCGCACCGCCGACGACGCCTTCACCCTGGTCCCCCTCCTGGAACACCAGATCGTCGACCACGTCTACAGCTACGGCATCGCCGCCGCCGAGACCGTCCCGGTCGCCCTCGCCCTGGCCACCGCCGCCCGGGGGAGGATCGCCGCCGCCATCCCGGCCGCCGCCTGTCTGTCCCGCGTCGCCGACTCCGCGCCCGCGCTCGCCGGGGCGCTCACCGGCGCGCTCGGCGGCGGCGCCGCGATCCCGGCGTCCTGGCGCGACACCTGCCGCACCCTCTCCGGCTGCGCCCTCCCCCGCCTCACCGGCACCGACCTCGTAGAACTCGCCGAACTCCTGGAAGCGGTACAACCGCCCCCGCCAGGAGGATGATTCGGGGCATGACGCCCAAAGAATCCGAAAGCCAGAGCCCGCTCCTCTCGGATCGCATCACCGCCGCCCTGGTGGGCGCCGCCGTCGGCGACGCCCTCGGCGGCCCCGTCGAGGGCTACACCCCCGAGCAGATCCTGGACCGCCACGGCGGCCGGATCCACGGCGTCGTCGGCCCCTGGAACGGCGACGCCTGGCGCACGGCCCGCCCCATCGCCCCCTACCACAAGGGCGACGGCCACATCACCGACGACACCTTGATGACCCATGCGCTGGTACGGGTCTACGCCCGCGTCCGCGACCACCTCGACGCGTACGCGATCGCCGACCACCTGGTCCCGGACCTGATGACCACCCCCCGCTGGATCCCGGAACTGGAAGCCGAGGCCCTCCCCCTCCAACGCGTCTTCCTCGCGGAGAAATGGCTGGTGGCCCGGCTCCACTACGGCCATGTCGACCCGCGCGAGGCGGGCGTCGGCAACATCGTCAACTGCGGTGCCGCGATGTACATGGCGCCGGTCGGCCTGGTCAACGCGGCGAACCCGCACGGCGCGTACACCGAGGCCCTGGACATCGCGGGCGCCCACCAGTCGTCGTACGGCCGTGAGGCGGCGGCCGTGTTCGCGGCGGCGGTGGCGGCGGCCTGCGCCCCGGGCGCGACCCCGGACTCGGTGATCACCACCTGCCTCTCCCTCGCGAAGGACGGCACGCGGGCGGCGATCGAGGCGGTCTGCGAAGAGGCGTCACGCCACCAGGACACCGAGTCGGCCCTGACTCCCCTCCGCGAGGCGGTCACCCCCTACGACACGGTCGGCCCCGACTACCGCACCCCCTCCCTCGGCGCCCGCCGCCCCTCCCGCCTGCACACCATCGAGGAACTCCCCATCGCCCTGGGCATGCTGCTGGTCGCGTCCGGCGACTACCGCCGGGCCGTCCTCGGCTCGGTGAACTACGGCCGCGACTGCGACTCCATCGCCACCATGGCCGGCGCGCTGGCCGGCGCCCTCGGCTCCCCGGTCCCCGAGGACTGGGCGAAGACCGTCGCCGAGGCCAGCCGCCTCGACCTGTGGGAACCGGCCCGCACGCTCACCGAGGTAACCCGCCACATCTTCCAGCAGGACGTACTCCGACGCCGTACCCACGAGCAGTCGTTCACCGCGCTGGGAGGCACCGCATGCTCCGCGTGACCTGGGTCCAGCCGGAGGACCTGATCGGCCATGAACTGCGCCAGGCGACCCAGGACGGCCGCGAGCCCTCAAAGATCGCCGCACGCTGGCGAGCGGCGGGCGGGCCCGCGCGCCCCCCGCCCCCCCGGCCGGGCCCCCCCCCCCCCCCCCCCCCCCCGCGCGCGCCGGGCGCCCCCGGGCGCACGGCGGCGACCCGG
>NZ_JBHYUG010000002.1:124751-201483 GCF_042749375.1 Streptomyces sp. NPDC059477
GCCTCCCACGGCGACACCGTGACCGTCGTCGGGGGGCCCCCCGCGCCCCCCGCGGGCGGCGCCCCCACATAGCCCGCCGCCCGGGGGCGCGCGGCGGGCGGCCCCCCGCCCCCCACCCGAGCAGGCGCCTCCCCCACCCCATCCACCCGCTACCTACGCCTCCTCGCAACCGACCTCCTGGACGAACTGGCAGACCTCCCCAGCACATTGACAGAAACAGAACCAACAGACCTCCCGTCGATCCTCTCCAGCGGCACCCCGCCGACGCAGGCGAGCGACACGCCCCCCACCCCTATCCCCACCGCCACCCACCGCACCCGCCTGCACGCCGCCTGGCTAGGCCGAGCAGCCGGCTGCCTCCTGGGCAAACCGGTCGAGAAACTCCCCCTCACCGGCATCCGCCAACTCGCCAAATCCACCGGCAACTGGCCCCTCACCACCTACTTCACCGCAAGGGGCGTCCCCCAGGCCCTCCTCACCGAACACCCCTGGAACCGCCGCTCCGCCCCCACCTCCCTCGCCGAGAACATCGACGGCATGCCCGAGGACGACGACCTCAACTACCCCCTCCTCAACCTCCTCCTGCTCCAACGCCACGGAAAAGCCTTCACCACCACCGACGTAGCCCGCCTCTGGCTGGACGAACTCCCCGCCGGCCGCACCTTCACCGCCGAACGCGTCGCCTACCGCAACCTCCTCACCGGCATCGAACCCCCGCACACCGCCCGCCACCGCAACCCCTTCCGCGAATGGATCGGCGCCCTGATCCGCGCCGACGTCCACGGCTGGACCAACCCCGGCGCCCCCGAGTCCGCCGCCGCCCAGGCCCACCGCGACGCCACCCTCACCCACACCGCGAACGGCGTCTACGCGGCCATGTTCACCGCCGCCACCATCGCGACCGCGGCCACCGGCACCGCCGACATCCACACCAGCCTGCGCACCGGCCTGACGGTGATCCCACCCCGCTCCCGGCTGGCCGAAGCCATCACCCACGCGATCCGACTGGCCGAAACCCACGACGACTTCGACACGGTCGTCGACGAACTCCACACCCGCCACGCCCCCTACCACTGGGTCCACGCCGTCCCCAACACCGCCCTGATCGCCGCCGCCCTCACCCACGCCGACGGCGACTTCACCGGCTCCATCTGCCGCGCGGTCTCCGGCGGCTGGGACACCGACTCCAACGGCGCCACCGCCGGCGGCATCGCCGCCCTGCTGGCCGGTTCCCCCACCGCGCTCCCCGACCGCTGGACCGCCCCCCTGAAGAACCGCCTCGCCACCTCCATCGCCGACTTCAACGGCACCGGCTTCGACACCCTGGCCGACCTCACCGCCGACCTCTCCCACTAGGAGACCCCCCACCCCATGTCCCCCACACCCCCCACCACCCCCCTCACCGGCCTCCGCGTCCTCGACCTCGCCACCCTCTTCGCCGGTCCCCTCGCCGCCACCCTCCTCGGCGACTTCGGAGCGGAGGTCATCAAGGTCGAGCACCCCACCCGCCCCGACCCCTCGCGCGGCCACGGCCCCTCGAAGGACGGCATCGGCCTGTGGTGGAAGTTCCTCGGCCGCAACAAACGCACGATCACCCTCGATCTCTCCCGCCCCGGCGGCCGACGCACCCTGCTGCGCCTCGCCGCCTCCGCCGATGTGATCATCGAGAACTTCCGCCCCGGCACCCTGGAGAAATGGGACCTGGGCTGGCCGGAACTGTCGGCCGCCAACCCCCGTCTGGTCCTCACCCGCGTCACCGGCTTCGGCCAGTTCGGCCCCTACGCCCACCGCCCCGGCTTCGGCACCCTCGCCGAGGCCATGAGCGGCTTCGCGGCGATCACCGGCGAGCCCGACGCGCCCCCGACCCTCCCGCCGTTCGGCCTCGCCGACTCCATCACCGGCCTGGCCACCGCGTACGCGGTGCTCACCGCGCTCGCCGCCCGCGACCGCACCGGACAGGGCCAGGTCGTGGACATGGCCCTCATCGAGCCGATCCTGACCGTCCTGGGCCCGCACCCCACCTGGTACGACCAGCTCGGCCACGTCCAGCCGCGCACCGGCAACCGCTCCGCGAACAACGCCCCCCGCAACACCTACCGCACCGCCGACGGCACCTGGGTCGCCGTCTCCACCTCGGCCCAGTCGGTCGCCGAGCGCGTGATGCGGCTGGTCGGCCGCCCCGACCTGATCGACGAACCCTGGTTCGCCACGGGCGCCGACCGGGCCCGCCACGCCGACCTCCTGGACGAGGCCGTCGGCTCCTGGATCGCCGCCCGCCCCCGCGCGGAGGTCCTCGCCGCCTTCGAGAAGGCGGAGGCGGCCATCGCCCCCATCCAGGACGTACGGGATGTGATGACCGACCCGCAGTACACGGCCCTGAACACCATCACCACCGTCGACGACCCCGACCTCGGCCCCCTGCGCATGCAGAACGTCCTCTTCCGCCTCTCTCAGACCCCCGGCGCCATCCGCTGGGCCGGCCGCCCGCACGGCGCCGACACCGACACCGTCCTCACCGACCTGGGCCTCACCCCCGCCGACCTCACCGCCCTACGCGCCGAGGGCGCCGTATGACCCGCGAGATCCCTGGAACCCCTGTACCCCCACTGACCTGGCTGTACGTTCCCGGCGACCGCCCGGAGAGAGTCGCCAAGGCCCTCGCCTGCGGCGCCGACGTCGTGGTGATCGACCTGGAGGACGCGGTCGCGCCCGACCGCAAGGAGTACGCCAGGGCCGCCACCGCCGAGCTGCTGGCCGACCCGCCACCGGTCCCGGTGCACGTCCGGGTGAACGCCCTCGACGGTCCCTGGGCCGCCCTGGACCTCAAGGCCCTGGCCGCCCTTCCCGGCCTCGCGGCGCTGCGCCTGCCGAAGGTCACCGCACCGGCCCAGCTCGTCCGGATCGCCGGGACCACCGCCGCCGAAGGACGGACCCCGCCCCTCCATCCCCTCCTGGAATCGGCCCTCGGTATCGAACACGCCTACGCCATCGCCACCGCCCACCCGGCGGTGGCCGGGCTCGCCCTGGGCGAGGCGGACCTCCGCGCCGATCTCGGCGTCCGTGACGACACCGCTCTCGACTGGCCCCGCTCCCGGATCGTCGTGGCGGCCCGGGCAGCCGCCCTGCCGCCCCCGCCCCAGTCGGTCCACCCCGACACCCGCGACCTGACCGGCCTGGCCGCCACCTGCGCGCACGGCCGCGCCCTGGGTTTCCTGGGCCGCGCCGCCATCCACCCCCGCCAGCTCCCGGTCATCGCCCGCGCCTACCTCCCCACCCCCGAGGAGATCGAGCAGGCGCAGGCGATCGCCGAGGCGGCGGCCCGGCGGACGGGCGCCCAGTCCCTCCCCGACGGCACCTTCATCGACCCGGCGGTCACGGCCCAGGCCCACCGCACCCTGTCCCTGGCCCACCGCCGCTAGCCCACCGCCCGCGCACGACGAAGGGCGCCCTGGAATCCCGGGGCGCCCTGACCGTCGTAGGACCTGCTGTCAGATCCTCTTCAGCTCGTCTTCAGCTCTTCTTCAGCTCTTCTTCAACCGATCGCCGGAGGCGTCGGCGGCGACCTCTTCCCTGCCGTCGGACCCCTCCGAAGCACTCTCCGAGTCATCCTTCGAGGCATCCTCGGACGCGTCCTCGGAAGCCGTGTCCCGCGGACCCTTGCCCTCGGCGTCGCTCGCTCCGGCGGCGGCCTCCCCGGCCTCACCGGGTCCGTCCCCGTCGGACGCGCCCGGCTCGACGATCTCCTCCCGGCCCGGCCGCTTCTTCGCCGAGACGACGATGTAGACCACCGCGAGGACGAACACCACCAGCGCGGTCCAGTTGTTCAGCCGCAGGCCGAGGATGTGGTGGGCGTCGTCGACGCGCAGGTACTCGATCCAGAAGCGGCCCGCGCAGTACGCGGCGACATACAGGGCGAAGGCCCGGCCGTGGCCCAGCTTGAAGCGCCGGTCGGCCCAGATGACCAGCACGGCGACGCCGACGCACCACAGGGACTCGTACAGGAACGTCGGCTGGTAGTAGCCGGGGACCCGGCCGTCCGCCGAGGACGTGATGTGCAGCGCCCACGGGAGGTCGCTCTCGCGTCCGTACAGCTCCTGGTTGAACCAGTTGCCCCAGCGGCCGATCGCCTGGGCGAGGGCGATTCCGGGGGCGACGGCGTCGGCGTAGGCGGGCAGCGGGATGCCCCGGCGGCGGCAGCCGATCCAGGCACCGACCGCGCCGAGCGCGATCGCGCCCCAGATACCGAGGCCGCCCTCCCAGATCTTGAAGGCGTCGACCCAGTCACGGCCCTCGCTGAAGTACAGCTCGTAGTCCGTGATCACGTGGTAGAGCCGGCCGCCGATCAGGCCGAAGGGCACCGCCCAGACCGCGATGTCGGCCACGGTGCCGGCCCGGCCGCCGCGGGCGATCCAGCGCCGGTTGCCGAGCCAGACGGCCACGAAGACACCGGCGATGATGCAGAGCGCGTAGCCGCGCAGCGGAATGGGGCCGAGATACAGCACTCCGCGCGACGGGCTGGGGATGTAGGCAATTTCCATGGCAAGGACGACGCTACCGTGCCGGACGGGCCGCACGGCAAGCCGCTCCGGCTACGGGTGCATAACAGGCGGGCGCCCGGCCCGGCCGCCCGCCGCCGGATCAGCCCTTGTCGGCCTCCTGCACCAGCTGCTTCAGCTTGGCCGGGGTCATGGTCTGGTCCTGGTAGATGTTGGTGCCGTTGAGCAGGACGGTCGGGGTGCCGGTGAAGCCGCCGCTGCTGAAGGCGGCGTTGGATTTGTCCACCCAGGCGTCGTGCGTGCCGTCCTGGACACAGGTGCGGAAGGCCGGGGTGTCGAGGCCGTCGACCTTCCCGGCCAGCTCGATCAGCTTGGCGTTGTCGGCGAAGGCGTCATCGGTCTCGGGCGGCTGATTGTCGAACAGCACGTCGTGGTACGCGGTGAACTTGCCGGCGTCCTGGGCGCAGGCGGCGGCGTTGGCGGCCTTGCGGGAGCCGGTGCCGCCCATGTTGCCGTCGATGATCGTGGCCAGGTGGTACTCGACCTTGAGCTGGCCTGCGGTCGTCAGCTCGTGGATGGTCTGGCGGTAGGTCGTCTCGAAGGACTTGCAGGCCGGGCAGCGGAAGTCCTCCCAGACGGTGAGCGTCGACTTGGCGCTCTGCTCGCCGACCGGGATGGCCAGGCCGTCCTCGCCCTGGGCGCCGGAGGGGGCGACCACCGGGCCCGCGCTGCCGCCGGTGTCCTTTCCCGCGTTGGCGGCGACCACGCCGATCACCGCCGCCAGGCCCAGCACACAGACCACGCTCGCACCGACGATCAGGGTGCGCCTGCGCCGGTCCACGGCCTTCTGCTTCTCGCGCTCCACCGCCAGCCGCTCACGGGCGGTGCGCTTTCCGTCACGGTTCTTCTCGCTCACACCCCGGAAACGAACCGGGGAGGCGCGCCGCGCCTCCCCGGCCCCAGGTCCACCCGTTCGAGTGACCTGGCACGATTCCGGCAGGAATGGGACAGGGATCTGGCAGGAAAAATCCCGCTATCCCCTGCCGGTCAGGGCGGCCGAGGCGGCCCGACCGAGGGCAGCCCCACGGCCGACTCCGGCGGCCCCGCACCCGCCCTCGCACGCCCCGCACCCGCCCACGTACGCCCTACGCCTGCCCGCGCACGCCCTTCGCCAGTTCCCCGGCGAGTTCCCGGACCGCCGCGATGGCGGCCGGGTGGTCCGGCGCGTCCAGCATCCGCTTGACGAAGGCCGAGCCGACGATCACGCCGTCGGCGAAGCCCGCCACCTCGGCGGCCTGGGCCGCGTCGGAGACGCCGAGGCCGACACAGACCGGCAGGTCGGTGGTGGCGCGGGTGCGCCCGACCAGGGTCTCGGCCTGGGCGCCCACGGACGCGCGGGTGCCGGTGACGCCCATCAGCGAGGCGGCGTAGACGAAGCCGCTGCCCGCCGCGGTGATCTCGGCGAGCCGCGCGTCCTTGCTGCTGGGCGCGACGACGAAGACGGTCGCCAGGCCGTGCTTCTCGGCGTGCTCGCGCCACAGCGCGGACTCCTGGACCGGCAGATCGGGCAGGATGCAGCCCGCGCCGCCCGCCTCGGCCAGCTCCGCCGTGAACCGCTCGACGCCGTAGCGGTCGATCGGGTTCCAGTACGTCATGACCAGGATCGGCTTTCCGGTGGCCCGGTGGGCCTCGCGGACCGTGCGCATCACATCGGCGATCCGCACACCGCCGCGCAGGGCGATGTCGTCGGCGGTCTGGATGACCGGGCCGTCGAGCACGGGGTCGCTGTGCGGCAGCCCGACCTCCACGACATCGGCGCCGCCGTCGAGCACGGCCCGGATCGCCTCGATACCGCCGTCCACGGTCGGGAACCCGGCCGGAAGATAGGCGATCAGCGCGGACCGGCCCTCCGCCTTCGCGGCGGCGAGGGTGTCCGTCAGCAACTGGATGTTCCCGCTGCTCCCACTGCTCCCGCTCACTTGGCGTCCCCTTCGATCTCGGCGGTGTCGGCGGCGTCCGCGGCCACCTCGGCGTCGGCGTCGGTGTCGTACAGCCCGAAGTAGCGGGCGGCGGTGTCCATGTCCTTGTCGCCGCGTCCGGACAGATTGACCACGATCAGGCTGCCCTTGCCCAGCTCCCTGCCGACCTCCAGGGCCCCGGCGAGCGCGTGCGCGCTCTCGATCGCCGGGATGATGCCCTCGGTCCGCGACAGCAGGCGCAGCGCCTGCATGGCCGCGTCGTCGGTGACCGCGCGGTACTCGCCGCGCCCGCTGTCGCGCAGGTAGGAGTGCTCCGGGCCGACGCCCGGGTAGTCCAGTCCGGCGGAGATCGAGTACGGCTCGGTGATCTGGCCCTCGTCGTCCTGGAGGACGTACGAGCGTGAACCGTGCAGGATGCCGGGCTCCCCGGCGGTGAGCGTGGCCGCGTGCTCGCCGGTTTCGACGCCGTGCCCGGCGGGCTCGCAGCCGATGAGGCGGACGCCCTCGTCGGGGATGAAGGCGTGGAACAGGCCGATGGCGTTGGAGCCGCCGCCGACGCAGGCGATGGCGGCGTCCGGGAGCCGTCCGGCGCGCTCCAGGAGCTGGCGGCGGGCCTCGACGCCGATGACCCGGTGGAAGTCGCGGACCATGGCGGGGAAGGGGTGCGGGCCGGCCACCGTACCGAAGAGGTAGTGGGTGTGGTCGACGTTGGCGACCCAGTCCCGGAACGCCTCGTTGATGGCGTCCTTGAGGGTGCGGCTGCCGGACTTCACGGAGATGACCTCGGCGCCGAGCATCCGCATCCGGGCGACGTTCAGTGCCTGGCGCTGGGTGTCGATCTCACCCATGTAGATCGTGCAGTCGAGGCCGAACAGGGCGCAGGCGGTGGCCGTGGCGACGCCGTGCTGTCCGGCGCCGGTCTCGGCGATCACCCGGGTCTTGCCCATCCGCCGGGTGAGCAGGGCCTGGCCGAGGACGTTGTTGATCTTGTGGGATCCGGTGTGGTTGAGGTCCTCGCGCTTGAGGTAGACGGTCGCGCCACCGGCGTGTTCGGCGAACCTGGGCACCTCGGTGAGCGCCGACGGCCGGCCGGTGTAGTTGACCAGCAGATCGTCCAGCTCGCGGGCGAACTCCGGGTCGTGCTTGGCCTTGTCGAACTCGACGGCGACCTCGTCCACGGCGGCGACGAGGGCCTCCGGGATGAATGTGCCGCCGAAGGCGCCGAAGTAGCCCTCGGCGCTGGGGATGTGACCCTCCGGGTCAGGGATGAAGTAGTCGCTGGGCATGCCAGTACCTCACGGTGAGTGTGTGGGAAATGCACTAGTCGCCGTGGGAGCGGGGGTGGTGTGTCGGCCGCGTGCCGCCGGTGGCGGGTCGCGCCCGCGCGGCGGTGGCCGCCTCTCGATCAGGACCCCGCGCCCCTGGGGCGTGTCCGCGAAGTGGCGTCGTCCGCCCGCGGGGGGCGGGGCTCGCGACACCCGGTGCCGTGCGCCGCGAGGCGGAGAGCCTCAGCGGGAACGCGGTGCCAGGTGTCGCCGGCCGGACGGGATTTCACGGACGCGCCCCTGAAGGGCGCGCTGCCATCGGCGGCCGTTCACCTGGCCCGGCTCGTCGCCGATGACGTACCGCACCCTGCGGCCGTGGACCCGCCTCGCCGGGGCGCGGCAGCCCCGTGGACGGCAACCGCGCGCGAGGCGCGCGTGCCGGTCCACGGTGGTCACGGTGAGAGTCATCGGGCGTCAGCCTACCGGGGGTCAGCCCCGGCCATGGCGCAGTGCCGGGTGTTCGCCCGCCGCGACCAGGTCGGCCACCGCGGACTTGGGGTCGCGGCCGGTGACCAGGGACTCGCCGACCAGGACGGCGTCGGCGCCGTCGTTGGCGTAGGCGATCAGGTCGTGCGGGCCGCGGACGCCGGACTCGGCGACCTTGACCAGGCCGGCCGGGATCTCGGGGGCGACGCGCGCGAAGGTGCCGCGGTCGACGTCCAGGGTCTTGAGGTTGCGCGCGTTGACGCCGATGACCTTGGCTCCCGCGTCGACCGCCCGCTCGACCTCGTCCTCGTCGTGGACCTCGACGAGCGGGGTGAGCCCGATGGACTCGGCGCGCTCGATCAGCGACTCCAGGGCGGGCTGGTCCAGGGCGGCGACGATCAGCAGCGCGAGATCGGCGCCGTACGCGCGGGCCTCCCACAGCTGGTACGAGGTGACGATGAAGTCCTTGCGCAGCACGGGGATGTCCACCCGCGCGCGGACGGCCTCCAGATCGGCCAGCGAGCCGCCGAAGCGGCGCTGTTCGGTGAGGACGGAGATGACGGCCGCGCCGCCCGCCTCGTAGTCGGCGGCCAGTCCCGCCGGGTCGGCGATCGCGGCGAGCGCGCCCTTGGAGGGGCTGGAGCGCTTGACCTCGCAGATGACCTTGACGCCCTCGCCCCGGAGCGCGGCGACACCGTCCCGGGCTGCGGGAGCCTTCGCCGCGCGCTCCTTCAACTCGTCGAGGCTGACGCGCGCCTGCCGCTCCGCGAGGTCGGCACGGACTCCGTCGATGATCTCGTCGAGCACACTCACGCGAGCGGCCCCCTTCCAGACGGTTCGGGCTTCGGTCCTCGCCCTGCGGGCCGCTGCGGCCCGGGGACGGAAACCGGTGGTCATAGCGATGGTATCCGCAGGAAGGCGTAGGCCCCGAATCAGGTTGACGCCGGTCCCACTACCTGGACGGACAGTAAATGATCAAGGATGCAACCAGCCACCGAAGGGCAAGTTCCGGACAACCGTGAAAACCAGCAGCGCGGCGCCCGCCGCCCACAGCCAGGCCGGATGCGGGTCGATGTGCATCGGCCGCCCGCGCGCCGCGCGAACCACCCAGACGGTCCACACGACGGCGAAGAAGGCGTAGCCGAGGACCGCGGCGGCGTTCGCCTGGAAGGCGGTGGCGAGATCGCCGTGGGCGACGGCGTACGCGCTGCGCAGACCGCCGCAGCCGGGGCAGTAGATGCCGCTGTACTGGAGCAGCGGACAGGCGGGATAGTGGCCGGGCTCGTTGGGGTCGACGGCACCGACATAGGCGAAGGCGGCCCCGAGGGCCACGATCACCCCGACGGGGGTGGCGAGCCGCCGGGCCACGGAGGCGGGAGCGGCTGCGGCACCAGGGGCGGGGGCGGGATTCACGCGCGGGCTGTCGGCGGTCACGCCTCGCATTGTGCCGCGCGGGGCGACCGGACGCCCCCTCGGTGCGGATGCGTGGGGGCTGGTCGCGCAGTTCCCCGCGCCCCTGAGGGGGTTGGGGTGGAGGGCGCTCGTGGGGGGGGGCGGCGATGTCCTCGGCAGGTGAGCGGGGGTCAGCCGTGACGCCTCAGGGGCGCGGGGAACTGCGCGACCAGCCACCGACTACCCGCACCCGGCCAACCACCTCCGCCGGCCCCCACCCCGTACGACGGGTCAGCTCTCCGCAGGAACCGGCTCGCGGGTCACGGCGGGCCGCTTGGCGGGCGCGACCTGCACCATCTTGAGCGGCTTCTTCTTCGGCAGGCCCAGGCCCATCGCGCGCATGATGCCGCCGACCGCGCCGCCGAGGAGGGTGATCGCCATGCCGCCCCAGAAGCCGAGCGGGTTGTCGGCCACCATGAAGACGCCCGCCACGCAGAACCCGATGAACACGATGCCGGCACCCGTCCATGCGGCCGGGGTGTGACCGTGGCTGCTGTCCGCCATTGCTTTGCTCCTCGTTGCTGTGCGTGGGCTGTGTGCGTGTCGAGCGGGACGCTCTCGCTCCATTGTCCCGTACCCGCGCGCGTGCGGGACGCGGGGGTCGGCCCGGATCGTGTCCCGTTCGCCACATCGGGACCTGCGGCCCGGGACGAAGGTCCCTAGGGTTTGTCGCCGCCCGTGGGGTCCTCGCCGCGGTCCAGGGCCTTCCAGAGGTCCTCGGGGCGGTCGGGGTCGAGCGGGGCGGGGGCCCGGCGGGGGGCGCCGGCGCGCTCGTAGCGGCCGGACATGGCGGGCCAGAAGCGGCCGTAGCGCAGAGCGAGGAGTCCGGCCAGCAGGATGAGGGCGCCGCCGACAGCGGCGGCGTAGGGCCACGCGGTGTGGCTGAGGGAGCCGACGGTGGCGGCGGTGTCGCCGGACGCCTGGGCGGCCTTCTCGTCGAGGGCGGCGCTGTCGGAGGCGCCGAGCAGCGCGGCGGCGAGGGTGCCGGCGCCGGACAGGGCGAGCAGGGCGGCGACCGCGTAGCGACCGGTGCGGCGGACGGCGAAGACGGCGACCATGGCGGCGAGTCCCACTATGGCCAGCGCCGCGGGCACGCCCGTGACATCGCTGCCGCTGGCGGTGAGCGGGAAGTCGCCGCCGGCCACGGTGGCGGTGCCCGCCGACCACTGCTGCCGGGTGGCCAGCAGCGCCACGGCCGCGCCGAGCGCGCCGAACATCAGGGCGAGGGCGAGGCTGAGCCGGCCGGCCCGGAGGGAGCCGACGGCCACGGTGCGGGGGTGAGGTACGGCAGTCACGTACTCCACTATCGCTTGCCTCCCCCGCCCCGTGTCACGCGGGGTTCACGTGAGAAGCGCCCTATTGTGCGAGCCGGTTCGCCGTATGGACCGCGCGGAGCACCGCCGCGGCCTTGTTGCGGCACTCCTGGTCCTCGGCGACCGGGTCGGAGTCGGCGACGATCCCGGCGCCCGCCTGGACGTAGGCGGTGCCCTCGCGGAGCAGGGCGGTGCGGATGGCGATGGCGGTGTCCGAGTCGCCCGCGAAGTCCAGGTAGCCCACGCAGCCGCCGTACAGGCCGCGCCGGGAGGGTTCGAGTTCGTCGATGATCTGCATGGCGCGGGGCTTGGGGGCGCCGGAGAGGGTGCCCGCGGGGAAGCAGGCGGTGAGCACGTCGAAGGCGGTGCGGCCGGCGGCGATCCGGCCGGTGACCGTGGAGACGATGTGCATGACGTGCGAGTAGCGCTCGACGGACATGAAGTCGACGACCTCGACGGAACCGGGCTCGCAGACCCGCCCCAGGTCGTTGCGGCCCAGGTCGACGAGCATCAGGTGCTCGGCGCGCTCCTTGGGGTCGGCGAGCAGTTCGTCGGCGAGGGCCTGGTCCTCCTGCGGGGTCGCGCCCCGGTGCCGGGTCCCGGCGATGGGGTGCACCATGGCCTGTCCGTCCTCGACCTTGACGAGCGCCTCGGGGCTGGAGCCGACGACATCGAAGCCGTCGAAGCGGAAGAGGTACATGTACGGCGACGGGTTCGTGGCGCGCAGGACCCGGTACACGTCCAGCGCGCTCGCCGTGCACGGCGTCTCGAAGCGCTGGGAGGGGACCACCTGGAACGCCTCTCCGGCCCGGATGCGCTCCTTGATGTCGTCGACGGCCGCCCGGAAGTCGGGGCCGCCCCACAACGCGGTGTACTCGGGCAGCTCCGAGGGCGGCAGCACGGCGGGCGGCTGGGCGACCGCGCGGCCGAGGTCGGCCTCCATGGCGTCCAGCCGGGCCACCGCGTCGGCGTACGCCTCGTCCACGCCCGTGTCGAGGTCGTTGTGGTTGATCGCGTTGGCGATCAGCAGGACGGAGCCCTCCCAGTGGTCCATGACGGCGAGATCGCTGGTCAGCAGCATGGTCAGCTCGGGCAGCCGGAGGTCGTCGCGGTCGCCGGGGCCGATCTTCTCCAGGCGGCGCACGATGTCGTACCCGAGATAGCCGACCATGCCGCCGGTGAAGGGTGGCAGGCCGTCCTGGTGGGGGGTGTGCAGGGCCTCGATGGTGGCGCGCAGGGTGGCGAGCGGGTCGCCGTCGGCGGGGACGCCCGCGGGCGGTGTGCCCAGCCAGTGGGTGCGGCCCTCGCGCTCGGTGAGGGTGGCGGCGCTGCGGACGCCGACGAAGGAGTAGCGCGACCACTGGAACGCCGTCCGGCCGTTCTCCGCGGACTCCAGCAGGAAGGTGCCGGGGCGTTCGGCGGCGAGCTTGCGGTAGAGGGCGACCGGGGTGTCGCCGTCGGCCAGCAGCTTGCGGGTGACCGGGATGACCCGGCGGTCGGAGGCGAGCTTGCGGAACGTGTCGAGGTCCATGGCGGCCGACCCTACTGATCCGCGCCCGGTACGCCGGAATCGGCGCCGGTGCCGTCCTTGAGGAGCACGTCCGCGTCGAAGCAGGTCCGCGCGCCCGTGTGGCAGGCGGCGCCCACCTGGTCGACCTGGACCAGGACGGTGTCCGCGTCGCAGTCCAGGGCGACCGACCTCACCCACTGGAAGTGGCCGGAGGTGTCGCCCTTGACCCAGTACTCCTGGCGGCTGCGCGACCAGTAGGTGCAGCGGCCGGTGGTCAGGGTGCGGTGCAGCGCCTCGTCGTCCATCCAGCCCAGCATCAGCACCTCACCGGTGTCGTACTGCTGGGCGATGGCGGGCAGGAGCCCGTCCGCGCTGCGCTTGAGGCGGGCGGCGATCTCGGGGTCGAGGCCGCTGGGCCCGCTGGGGGACGGCGTACTGGTCATGCCAGCCATTGTGCCGCGCGCGGGCGGCGACCGAGGGTGTCTGTCCGGTGACCGGACACGGTGGGGTGGCCCCAGCGGGATCGTGGGGTGTCGCAGGCGCGCGGGGCCACCCGCGCGCGTGCGTCCGCTGGGCGTTGTCGGTGCCCGGTCGTAGGCTGAACGCATGTCGACCTTTGCCAAGCGTGAACGGCTTCTGCTCGCAGATCTCTTGGAGACCACCGGTCCGGACGCCCCCACTCTGTGCGAGGGCTGGACCACCCGTGATCTCGCCGCGCACGTGGTGGTGCGCGAGCGCCGCCCCGATGCCGCCGGCGGCATCCTGATCAAGCAGCTCGCGTCGCGCCTGGACAAGGTGATGGAGGAGTTCACGGCGAAGCCGTACGAGGAGCTGATCCAGCTCATCCGTACCGGTCCGCCGCGTTTCTCCCCGTTCTCCCTGAAGCAGATCGACGAGGCGTCCAACACCGTCGAGTTCTACGTCCACACCGAGGACGTCCGGCGCGCCCAGCCCGACTGGACCGCCCGGGAGCTGGACACGGTGTTCCAGGACGCCCTGTGGTCCCGTCTGGAGCGCACGGCCCGGCTGATGGGCCGCACCGCACCCACTGGCCTGGTGCTGCGCCGCCCCGACGGCCAGACCGCGATCGCCCACAAGGGCGCCCCCGTGGTCACCGCCACGGGCGAGCCCTCCGAGCTGCTCCTGTTCGTCTGTGGACGCCAGGGCGCGGCCAGGGTGGCCCTGGAGGGCGAGGAGAGCGCCATCGCGAAGCTCCGGGAGGCCAAACAGCTGGGGATCTGAGCGGCGGAGGCGGGGGGTACTTCACCCCCGTACGACCTCCGCGGCGGACCGCAGGAGTGCCCCCACCCCCGTACGGCACCTGGGACGCACACGGTCCGCGCGGCAGACGCAGTAGGGCGCCTCGCGTCCCCGTGCGGCCCCTGGGGCGGGCGTAGGGGGCGCGGCGGCCTCTCTCCCACACAGGCCCCCGCGCAGGCGCGGGAGGGCACCTCACACCCCGTACGCCCCCGGGCGGCCACGCGGGAGCGTCCGCCCCCGGACAGCCTCACCGCACCGGGTGGCCCGCCTCCCGCAAGGTCTGCTTGACCTCGCCGATCCGCAGGTCGCCGAAGTGGAAGACGGAGGCGGCCAGGACCGCGTCCGCGCCCGCCTCGATGGCCGGGGGGAAGTCGGTGAGACGGCCCGCGCCGCCGGAGGCGATCACCGGGATGGTGACCTGCTTACGGACGGCCGCGATCATTTCGAGGTCGTAGCCGTCCTTGGTGCCGTCCGCGTCCATGGAGTTGAGCAGGATCTCGCCCGCGCCCAGTTCCGCGGCCCGGTGGGCCCATTCCACGGCGTCGATGCCGGTGCCCCGACGGCCGCCGTGGGTGGTCACCTCGAAGGCGCCGGACGCGGTGCGGCGGGCGTCCACCGACAGCACCAGCACCTGACGGCCGAACCGCTCGGCGATCTCCCGGATCAGCTCGGGACGGGCGATGGCGGCGGTGTTGACGCCGACCTTGTCGGCACCGGCCCGCAGCAGCTTGTCCACGTCCTCGGTGGTGCGCACACCGCCCCCGACGGTCAGCGGGATGAACACCTGCTCGGCGGTGCGGCGCACCACGTCGTAGGTGGTCTCCCGGTTGCCCGAGGACGCGGTGATGTCCAGGAACGTCAGTTCGTCGGCGCCCTCGGCGTCGTACACCTTGGCCATCTCGACGGGGTCGCCCGCGTCGCGCAGGTTCTGGAAATTGACGCCCTTGACGACCCGGCCGTTGTCCACGTCCAGGCAGGGGATGACTCGGACCGCCAGGGTCATGACTCCACGGCTCCTCTCGCACTCACGTCGGCGTCCGCAGCGCCTCTGAACGCTTCCAGTTCGACCTCGACCAGGATGCGCGGGTCGACGAACCCCTCCACCACCAGGAGGGTCGTCACCGGACGCACCGCGTCGAAGAGTTCCTTGTGGGCGCGGGCCGCGTCGTCCACGTCCCGTGGATGGGACAGGTACACGCGCGTGCGGATCACGGACCCGATACCGAGGCCGAACTCGCCGATCGCCTCGATCGCGCTGGTGAACGCGACCTTGGCCTGCTCGTACGGGTCGCCCTCCCCGTAGAGCACGCTGCCCTGGAAGGACGTGGTGCCGCCCACCAGCACCCGGTCCCCGGCCGCGACGGCCCGCGCGGAGCCGAACGTCTCCTCCCAGGGACTCTCGCCCTGTGCGCGCCGCACGGCTGGGGACGTCATGACGACACCGCCTCCAAGGCTTCCTCCAGGGTGAACGCCTTCGCGTAGAGGGCCTTGCCGACGATGGCGCCCTCCACCCCGAGAGGTACCAGGTCGGCGATGGCCCGCAGGTCGTCCAGCGACGACACGCCGCCGGAGGCCACGACCGGCCGGTCCGTCGCCGCGCAGACGTTCTTCAGCAGCTCCAGGTTGGGGCCCTGGAGGGTGCCGTCCTTGGCGATGTCGGTGACCACGTACCGCGCGCAGCCCTCCTTGTCGAGGCGTTCCAGCGTCTCGTAGAGGTCGCCGCCGTCGCGGGTCCAGCCCCGGCCGCGCAGGGTCGTACCGCGTACGTCGAGGCCGACCGCGATCTTCTCGCCGTGCTCGGCGATGATCCCGGCGACCCACTCGGGGGTCTCCAGGGCGGCGGTGCCGAGGTTGACGCGGGTGCAGCCGGTGGCGAGGGCGGCGGCCAGCGAGGCGTCGTCGCGGATGCCGCCGGACAGCTCGACCTTGATGTCCATGGCCCGGGTGACCTCGGAGATCAGCTCGCGGTTGTCGCCGGTGCCGAAGGCGGCGTCCAGGTCGACCAGGTGCAGCCACTCGGCGCCCGCGCGCTGCCAGGCGAGGGCGGCCTCCAGCGGGGAGCCGTAGGAGGTCTCCGTGCCGGACTCGCCGTGCACCAGGCGCACGGCCTGGCCGTCGCGGACGTCCACGGCGGGGAGGAGTTCGAGCTTCGCGGTCATCAGAGGGTTCCGATCCAGTTGGTCAGCAGCTGTGCGCCGGCGTCGCCGGACTTCTCGGGGTGGAACTGGGTGGCCCACAGGGCGCCGTTCTCGACGGCCGCCACGAACGGCTCGCCGTGTGTGGTCCAGCTGACCAGCGGGGCGCGCAGGGCGGCGTTGGTGATCTCCAGCGTCCAGTCATGGACCGCGTAGGAGTGCACGAAGTAGAAGCGGGCGTCCGGGTCGAGACCGGCGAACAGCGCGGAGCCGGCCGGGGCGTCGACGGTGTTCCAGCCCATGTGGGGCACGATCTCGGCCTGGAGCGGCTCGACAGAGCCGGGCCACTCGTCCAGGCCCTCGGTCTCCACGCCGTGCTCGATGCCCCGCGCGAAGAGGATCTGCATGCCGACGCAGATGCCCATCACCGGGCGCCCGCCGGCCAGCCGGCGCCCGACGATCCAGTCCCCGCGCGCCTCGCGCAGCCCGTTCATGCAGGCGGCGAACGCGCCGACGCCGGGCACCAGCAGACCGTCCGCGTTCATCGCTCTGTCGAAGTCGCGGGTTATCTCGACGTCGGCGCCCGCGCGGGCGAGGGCGCGCTCGGCGGACCTCACATTGCCGAAGCCGTAGTCGAAGACCACGACGCTCTTGGCAGCGGTCAACTCCACACCTCCAGTCGCAGCACGCCCGCGACCAGGCACATCGCGGCGCCGACGGAGAGCAGCACGAGCAGGTTCTTCGGCATCTTCTGCTTGGCGAAGGAGTAGACCCCGCCGGCCAGGAACAGGCCGACGATGATCAGCAGGGTGGAGGTGCCGTTCACAGGGCGCCCTTCGTGGAGGGGAGGATCCCGGCGGCGCGCGGGTCGCGCTCCGAGGCGTAGCGCAGGGCCCGGGCCAGCGCCTTGAACTGGCACTCCACGATGTGGTGCGCGTTGCGCCCGTACGGCACGTGCACGTGCAGCGCGATCTGCGCCTGGGCGACGAAGGACTCCAGGATGTGCCGGGTCATGGTGGTGTCGTAGGCGCCGATCATGGGCGCCATGTTCTCGGGCTCGGTGTGCACGAGGTACGGGCGGCCGGACAGGTCGACGGTCACCTGGGCGAGGGATTCGTCCAGCGGGACCGTGCAGTTGCCGAAGCGGTAGATGCCGACCTTGTCGCCGAGGGCCTGCTTGAAGGCGGCGCCCAGGGCGAGGGCGGTGTCCTCGATGGTGTGGTGGGTGTCGATGTGCAGATCGCCCTCGGTCTTCACGGTCAGGTCGAACAGACCGTGCCGGCCGAGCTGGTCGAGCATGTGGTCGTAGAAGCCGACGCCGGTCGCCACCTCGACCTTCCCGGTGCCGTCGAGGTCGATCTCGACCAGGACGGAGGTCTCCTTGGTCGTCCGCTCCACGCGTCCTGTGCGGCTCATGCTTCGTGCTCCTTCTTCAGCTCACGGACCGCGTCGAGGAACGCGTCGTTCTCTTCGGGTGTCCCGGCGGTGACCCGCAGCCACCCCGGTACGCCGTTGTCCCGGACCAGCACGCCCCGGTCGAGGATCTTCCGCCAGACCTCGTGGGCGTCCTCGAACCGGCCGAACTGCACGAAGTTCGCGTCGGACGCGGTGACCTCGTAGCCGATGGCGCGCAGTTCGGCGACCAGCCGGTCCCGTTCGGCCTTGAGCTGCTCGACGTAGCCGAGCAGGGTTCCGGTGTGTTCCAGGGCGGCCAGCGCGGTCGCCTGGGTGACGGCGGAGAGGTGGTAGGGCAGCCGGACCAGCTGGACCGCGTCCACGACGGCCGGGTGCGCGGCGAGATAGCCCAGGCGCAGGCCGGCCGCGCCGAACGCCTTGGACATCGTGCGCGAGACGACGAGGTGCGGGCGGCCTTCGAGCAGCGGCAGCAGTGAGTCGCCGTGGCTGAACTCGATGTACGCCTCGTCGACCACGACCATGGACGGCTTGGCGGCCTGCGCGGCCTCGTACAGCGCGAGGACGGTCCCGGGCGGCATCGCGTTGCCCGTGGGGTTGTTGGGGGTGGTGAGGAAGACGACGTCGGGCCGGTGCTCGGCGATCGCCCGCTCAGCGGCGGGCAGGTCGACGGTGAAGTCCTCGGCGCGCGGCCCGGAGATCCAGCCGGTGCCGGTGCCGCGCGCGATCAGCGCGTGCATCGAGTACGACGGTTCGAAGCCGATCGCGGTGCGGCCGGGCCCGCCGAAGGTCTGGAGCAGCTGCTGGATGATTTCGTTGGAGCCGTTGGCGGCCCAGACGTTGGCGAGGCCGACCTCGTACCCGGAGGTGTCGGTCAGGTAGGCGGCGAGTTGGGTGCGCAGCTCGACCGCGTCCCGGTCCGGGTAGCGGTTGAGGTGGCGGGCCGCCTCCCGCACCCGCTCCGCGATCCGCTCGACGAGCGGCTCGGGCAGCGGGTAGGGGTTCTCGTTGGTGTTCAGGCGTACGGGCACGTCCAGTTGGGGCGCGCCGTACGGGGTCTTGCCGCGCAGCTCGGCGCGGACGGGGAGGTCGTCGATGCGCACGGGGGGCCGGCCCCCGGCGTTCGGTGCGGTGTTGCCGCTCACTTGCCCTCGGGAACCTTCCAGTCGAACCTCGCCTTGATCGCCGCGCCGTGCGCGGGCAGATCCTCGGCCTCCGCCAGGGTCACCACGTGATGGGCGACGTCGGCGAGCGCGTCGCGCGTGTAGTCGACGAGGTGGATGCCGCGCAGGAAGGACTGCACGGACAGGCCGGAGGAGTGGCAGGCGCAGCCGCCGGTGGGCAGGACGTGGTTGGAGCCCGCCGCGTAGTCGCCGAGCGAGACCGGCGCCCAGGGGCCGATGAAGATCGCGCCCGCGTTGCGCACCCGGTCGGCGACGGCGGTGGCGTCGCGGGTCTGGATCTCCAGGTGCTCGGCACCGTACGCGTCGACCACGCGCAGGCCGTCCTCGACGCCGTCGACCAGCACGATCGCGGACTGCTTGCCGCTGAGCGCGGGCGTGATCCGGTCCTCGACGTGCTTGCTGGCGACGACCTGGGGGGCCAGTTCCTTCTCCACGGCCTCGGCCAGCTCGATCGAGTCGGTGACCAGGACTGCGGCGGCCAGCGGGTCGTGCTCGGCCTGGCTGATCAGGTCGGCGGCGACGTGCACCGGGTCGGCCGTGTCGTCGGCGAGGATCGCGATCTCGGTCGGCCCGGCCTCGGCGTCGATGCCGATCTTCCCGGTGAAGTAGCGCTTGGCGGCGGCGACCCAGATGTTGCCGGGGCCGGTGACCAGGTTGGCGGGCGGGCAGGACTCGGTGCCGTACGCGAACATCGCGACGGCCGTCGCGCCGCCGGCCGCGTACACCTCGTCGACGCCGAGCAGGGCGCACGCGGCGAGGATGGTGGGGTGCGGCAGCCCGCCGAAGTCCCGCTGGGCGGGGGAGGCGAGCGCGAGGGACGGGACGCCGGCCTCCTGCGCGGGCACCACGTTCATGATCACGGAGGAGGGGTAGACGGACCGTCCGCCGGGCGCGTACAGCCCGACCCGGTCGACGGGGACCCACTTCTCGGTGACGGTGCCGCCGGGCACGACCTGGGTGGTGTGCGTCGTACGGCGCTGCGCGCGATGGACGATGCGGGTGCGCCGGATGGACTCCTCCAGCGCCGCCCGCACGGCCGGGTCGAGTCCCGCGAGGGCCTCGGTGAGCGCCTCGGCGGGCACCCGCACCCGCTCCAGCCGCACGCCGTCGAACTTCTCCGCGAAGTCGATCAGCGCCGCGTCGCCCCGATGATGCACGGCCTCGCAGATCGGACGCACCTTGTCCAGGGCGGCCGAGACGTCGAAGTCGGCTCGGGGCAGCAGGTCGCGCAGGGCGGGTCCCTCGGGGAGGGCGTCGCCGCGCAGATCGATTCGGGAGATCACGGGGTCAATTCTCGCAGACCGCCGTCGGACACCGTTCGCGCGTATCAATGGTTGATACAGACCCCGCCCGCACCGGCGCCGCGGTGATCGACACAACTGATCGACACAACTGGCGGTGACCGCCCGTGAAATCAACCACGATCCTCTTCACTTTCCGTGTTCAATCCGTCACCCAGCGGGCATGAACGGCTGTACGAACCTGTGCGACCCCGTGCGACCCACAGGGCGCAGCAGCGAGGGCGCGGCAGCGGCGAAGGACCAGCGAAGGACCAGCCGAGGACCAGCGATGGACCGGTCGGGGACCGGGGAGGAAGGACACCGTGACCGAGGGGGCCGGCCTGCGGACCGTAGAGCCGCCGCAGGATCTGACCGACACCGAGGCCGGCCTGTGGCGGGCCTACCGCACCGGCGGCGAGTACGACCTGAGCAGCGGCGACAGCGCTGCGGACGACCCGCACGGCGGGCACCCGTGGGGGCCCACGCGGACCGTGCGGGCGCGCATCGTGTGCTGGCTGCTCCTGGACGGCCCGCCGCCGCTCGCGGGCCGGGTCGCCGCGCTGAAGCTGACCGGCGCGCGGATCAGCGGCACGCTGGACCTGGCGGGCGGGGTGGTCGAGCCGTACGTGGAGCTGCGCCGCTGCCGCTTCGAGGGCGAGGTGCTGCTGCCGGAGGCGCGGTTCCGCACGGTCCGGCTGATCGACTGCTCGGTGCCGCGTCTTGAGGCGGCGCGGGTGCACACCGAGGGCGATCTGCATCTGCCGCGCTGCCGCTTCCACAACGGGGTGCGGCTGACCGACGCGCACATCGGTACGGACCTGCTGCTCAACCAGGCGGTGGTGCACCGGGACCGCAGCGGGCGCTCGATCGCGGCGGACGGGCTGTCGGTCGGGCAGGACCTCCAGGCGGAGATGCTGGAGTCGCACGGCGAGGTGAGCCTGCGCGGCGCCACCGTCGGGGTCTCGCTGAGCCTGCGCGGGGCCCGGCTGGCCAACCCGTACTCCCGGCTGGCGCTGAACGCCCCGCAGCTGACCGTGGAGCGCACGCTGTACCTCACCCCGGCGGGCCTGGGCGGCATCCAGCTCAGCGGGCGGACGCCGACGCACGGGACGCCGGTACAGCGCTTCGAGTGCCGGGGCGGGATCCGGCTGGACGACGGGCGGTTCGGGGACGCGGTGGACATGGAGCGGGCCCGGTTCGTCTTCACCGACGACCAGGAACTGTCGCTGCGCCGGGTCCAGGTGCCCGAGCTGCGCTTCCTCGGGGAGCCGCCGCAGCGCGGCAAGGTGGTGCTGTCCGGCGCCCGGATCGTGATCCTGATCGACCGGGCGAGCGCATGGCCGGGGCCGGGCAGGCTCCACATGGGCGGCTTCACCTACGAGAACCTGGTGCCGCAGGGCCCGTTCCCGCTGGCCGAGCGGCTGGCGTGGGTAGCGGCGGCGACCGCCGAGTACAACCCGGAGCCGTACGAGCGGCTGGCCGCCGTGCTGCGCGAGGGCGGCGAGGACGAGGACGCCCGCGAGGTGCTCCTCGCCAAGCAGCGCCGCCGCCGCGAGACGCTCCCGCCGGGCGCCAAGCTCTGGGGGTACGCCCAGGACGTCACGGTGGCCTACGGCTACCGGCCGGGCCGCGCGGCGGTGTGGATGGCGGTCCTGTGGGCGGCGGGCTCCCTGGCCTTCGCGTACGCCGGAAAGCCGCAGGCGGGCGGCAGCGCGGGCGATCCCCCGTGGAACCCGGCCCTGTACGCCCTGGACCTGCTCCTCCCGGTCATCGACCTGGGCCAGGTCGGCTTCTGGCAGCTCCGCGGCGGCTGGCAGTGGCTGGCGACGGGCCTGGTCCTGTCCGGCTGGGTCCTGGCGACGACGGTGGCGGCGGGGGCCACGCGGTTGCTGCGGAGGGGGTGAGGGGTGAGGCGTGGGGGTGAGGGGGGCGCGGGGGCGCGCGCTGGGGGCGTGGGGAGTGGCGTGGGGGTGTGCCGGTGAGGAGCACGGGGGTGCGGGTGGGGCGGGGTGGGTGACGGACGGGGTGCCGACGGCCGTCCGGCGCGGCTGTCCGGCGTGGGCGGCCGTGCGGGCGGCGCGTGCGTGGGCAGCCCGCGTGGGCGGCGCGTGTAGGCGGCGCATGTGGGCGGCGTGTGTGGGCGGCCCGAGTGAGCCGCCCGCGTGGGAGCCGCCGTCTCCGCTCCCCCGTCCCGCATCACCGATCCTTACCCTTTACCCGGCCTTGACCCGGCCGCGTACAACTTTCCGGAGGTTGTGCGGAGAGGCTGGCGCGGGGCGGATTCGCGGACTTTCAATGGTCGACACCATGGCTCTGCTGCCCCCTTTCCTGCGCGGTGCCCGGGTCACCCGGGGTGCCGGGCCTCAGCCCGCCGGGCACCTCCCCGCCGGACTGCCGGCCGACGACGAGGTGCTGCTCGACGCGCCCGACGACCGGCTCGGCCCCGCGCTGGTCGCGGCCGGGCGCGGGGAGTGGGACGCGGCGGCCGGGCTGCTGTCCGGCACCCGCGAGGCGGCCGAGTGGGAGAACCGCGACCGCTACGCCCGCCGCCTCGCCGCGTTCGCGCACGCCCGCACCGAGTGGTTCAGGGACTGGCGGGCCGCCGCCCCCGACGACCCGGACGCGCTGCTGCTCGCCGCCCAGCTCGCCACGGACCGGGCCTGGCGCTCCCCGGCCCGTGCCGAGCTGCTGGCGCCGGTGGGCGCGCTGGTGACGGCCGCCGCCGACGCCGTACCGCACGATCCGGTGCCGTGGCGGCTCGCGCTGGACCGGGCGCGGGGGGCGCACGCCGGGGATGCGGGGCACGCCGAGTTCGAGCGGCTGTGGACGGAGGCGGTACGGCGCTCGCCGCACCACTACGGCTGTCATGTCGCCGCCCTGAAGTACCTCGCCGCCTCCTGGCACGGCTCGCACCGCGAGTGCTTCGACTTCGCCGAGCCCGCCGCCGATGACGCCCCGCGCGGATCACTCGTGCGGGCGCTGCCGGTGCGGGCCGCGTTCGGCTACCTCACCGACGGCTGCGGCGAGGCGCTGCCGCGTGCCCGGCTGGACGCGGCGGCGGACCGCGCGATCGATCTGTCGGCCGCGTTCGCCGCGGCCGACCCGTGGCCGGCCGAGATCCGCAATGTGCTCGCGTACGTGCTGCTGCGGCTGGACCGGCGCGCGGACGCGCTGGAGCAGCTGCGGCTGATCGGCCCGTACGCCACGTCGTTCCCCTGGGACCGGGTCGCGGACGACCCGCTGGGCCTGTTCCTGCTGGCCCGCCGGGAGCTGCGGACGGCCCCGGACGGGGCGGTGCGCAGGGGGTCCGTCCATCCATCAGGTGGGCACGGGGGACACACCGGCCGCGGCGACCACTAGGCTTCTGCGGCGTGACGACCGTCCGGCTCCCGCTCTTCCCGCTGAACTCCGTGCTGTTCCCGGGGCTGGTGCTCCCGCTCAATGTGTTCGAGGAGCGCTATCGCGCGATGATGCGCACGCTCCTGAAGACGCCCGAGGACGAACCGCGCCGCTTCGCCGTGGTGGCGATCCGCGACGGCCACGAGGTGGCCACGAGCGGTCCCGGCATGCCCGATCCCACCGCGCTGCCCGAGCGCGGGCCCGCGGCGGGCTTCGGCCCCGACCCGCAGAAGTCGTTCCACGGCGTGGCGTGCGTGGCGGACGCGGCGACGATCCGGGAACGGCCCGACGGCACGTTCGAGGTGCTCGCGACCGGGACGACCCGGGTGCGGGTGCTGTCGGTGGACGCGTCCGGGCCGTTCCTGACGGCCGAGCTGGAGCCGCTGGCGGAGGAGCCGGGGGACGAGGCGGGGGCGCTGGCGCAGGGCGTGCTGCGGGCGTTCCGGCAGTACCAGAAGCGGCTGGCGGGGGCGCGGGAGCGGTCCCTGGCGGGCGGCGCCGAGCTGCCGGACGAGCCGCAGGTGGTGTCGTACCTGGTGGCCGCCGCGATGATGCTGGACACCCCGGCCAAGCAGCGGCTGCTCCAGGCACCGGACGCGGCGTCCCGGCTGCGCGACGAGCTGAAACTCCTGCGCACGGAGACCGCGATCATCCGTACGCTGCCGTCCTTGCCGGCGGCGGATCTGACGCGCGGGCCGACGAGTCAGAACTGACCGGCGAGCCAGAACTGGCCGACGAGGCCGGAGCGAGCGGTGAGGCCGGACCGAGCGGCTGACCGGCGCGTCCGGACCGCGCGGTCCGACCTGGGGCCCGGCGCGTCCGGACCGAGCGGCGCGTCCCGACCGACCCGACCCGACAGAACTGGCACAGGCGGATGGCGAAGAAGGCGAAGCAGAAGCAGCAGTCCGGCGGCACACCGGCGACGGTGGCGCTGACGGCGGCGGGCGTGCCGTACACGGTCCACGCCTACGACCACGACCCCGCCCACCCCTCGTACGGGGAGGAGGCGGCCGAGGCGATGGGGGTGTCCCCCGAACGGGTGTTCAAGACGTTGGTGGCGGACGTCGACGGGGCGCTCACGGTCGCCGTCGTACCGGTCGCCGGGTCGCTGGACCTGAAGGCGCTGGCCGCGGCGGTCGGCGGCAAGCGGGCCGCGATGGCGGACCCGGCGCTGGCCGAGCGCACCACGGGCTATGTGCGGGGCGGAATCTCGCCGCTAGGCCAGCGCAAGAGGCTGCCGACGGTGGTGGACGCGTCGGCCTCCGGCCATGCCACGATCTGTGTGTCCGCCGGGCGCCGGGGGCTGGAGGTCGAGCTGTCGCCCGCCGACCTTCAGGTCCTCACCGGGGCCGTGCTCGCGCCGATCGGGCGTGCGTAGCCCCTCGCCGGGGTGTCTGGGGATGCCTGCGCAGAGGGTGGGTCGGGCGTCGTTCGGGTGCGGGTGGTCCGTGGCTGGTCGCGCAGTTCCCCGCGCCCCTTGGGGACGACGGCTGCCCGGCGTCGATCAGTGAGCGGCGGGGGCCTCAAGGACGCCCGCCCCGGCCCTGATCAGTGAGCGGCGCGGCCCCTCCAGGACCTCCGCCCGACCCTGATCAGTGAGCGGCGGGACCCCACTAGGACCTCAGCCCAGCCCCGAACAGGAGGCGGCACGCCCGGCAGGGTGCCCGCCCAAGGGTCTCCGTCCGGCCCCGTCAGTGCGCGGCCTGCCCCTCGCCCCCGTCCGTGAGGCCCTGGGGCTGTTCCTCGCCCAGGGGCTCCGGGGTCTCGTCGCGGGGGGCGAACAGGGCCGTCAGCGCGAGGTGGACCAGCAGGGCCGCCACCGACCAGGCCAGCAGCGCGCCCTTCGCGCCGAGTTCCAGCGGCGCCGAGAAGGTGACCCCCTGGCCGGCTTCCTTGGCGTGGGCCAGTACGTCGTCCGTGGGGCCGAGCCAGACCCCGACCCGCCAGGCGATGAAGGAGGCGAGAAGCCCGCCGACACCGAGGGCGAGCACCAGCGGCACCCCGCCCCGCCGTCGCCACACGAACACCGCGAGCGCGGTCACGGCCCCGAACGCCAGCGCCAGCAGAGTGAACGTGCCGTCCGCGCCGATCGCCTGTTCCCCCTCGGTGTCCCGCACGTACACCGCCCACGTGCCGTCCACCACGTCCCCCACGAGGGCCACTCGCGGCGCCAGCCACACCCACAGCGCCCCGAGCCCCACCCCCAGTACCGCCAGCGCGACCAGGATCACGCCGGCCTCGCGTATCTCGGTGCGCGGCGCGGGCCCCACAGGCTTGCCGGTCCCGGCGTCCCACAACGGGGTGTCCGCGGGCGCGTGCCACACCGGATCGCCGGGCGAGGACTCGTCGTGCGGACTGCCGTGCGAGGACTCGTGCGGCGGAGGCGGCGGCGTCAAGGGAGCGGTCACCCTGACATCGTGCCAGTACCGCCTGTGCGGCGCGTCATCGGACGGCGGCCCGGCGGTAGGCCCAGGTGGCCACCGCCAGCGAGATCACCCCGACCCCGGCGCACACGGCCAGGTCGCCGAGGACGTACGCCCACTCGGTGCGCCCGGAGAAGGTCCGCGCGTACGCCTCGACGCCGTACGTCGACGGCAGCAGATCGCGGGCAAAACGCACCGCCTCCGGCATCCGCTCGGGCGGCAGCACGCCCAGCAGCAGCGCCGCCGACATTCCCAGCTGCCCGAGCAGTGTCGCCAGCTCCGGCCGGGGCGCGAGCAGCCCGAGCGCCGCGCCGAGCCCGGCGAGCGCGGCCCCGGCCAGCGGGATCACGGCGACCAGGATCCACAGGTTGGTCAGCGGCAGCCCGAACAGCACGCACCCGAAGACGGCCGTGACCACGGTCCCCGGCACGGTGAAGGACGCGTACGCGCCCGCCGCGCCCAGCACCACCGCGGCCGGCGGCACCGGCAGGGTGGCGTAGTGGTCGAGCCCGCCGGTGGCCCGCAGCTGGCCGAAGTACTGGGCGAGCAGGTTCAGCGCGACGAACGCGACGACCAGGATCGACGACCCGGCGACCACGGCCTCGGCCTGGCTGCCGCCCTCCACCACCCCGCGCATCATGATCAGGATGCCGACGGACTGGAAGGTCGCCACGAACAGCAGCGGGATCCGCGCGACCCGCGCCCGCGACAGCTGCGCCCGGTACACGGCGGCCAGCGACGGCCACAGCCGCGCCTTCGGCCCCAGCTCGGCGGCGGCGCGCCGGGGGCGTTCCTCCGTGGCCAGGGCACCGCCCGGCAGCACCTCTGCGGGTACGACACTCACGTCGCGCTGCTCCCCTTCCCAGGGTTCGCGGGGTCTTCGCGGTCTTCGGGGTTCCCGGGGCGCGGTCCGGCGGCGGTCCGGCTCACCCCGTCCACGTCCACATGTACGGTCCGCGGGCCCATGTCGCTCAACGCGCTCACGCCTTCACCAGTCCCTGCCGGGCCCCGCCGCCGAGGGCGAGGTACACGTCCTCCAGGCTGGGTGTGGCGAGCGTGAAGTCGTCCAGCGCGGCGAACGCGGCTCCGCCGGTGACGGTGGCGACGACCGCGCGGGCCTCGTCGGGGGCCAGCCGGAGCGTCCAGCGCCGGCCGGACTCGACGGCGGCCTCGCGCAGCGCGGCGACCTCGGGCACGTCCAGCGGCGCCCGCTCGCGCCACACCAGCTCCACCCGTACCTCACCGGCGACCCGCTCCTTGAGCCCGGTCGGGGTGTCGCAGGCGATCACCCGGCCCCGGTCCAGGACGGCGACCCGGTCCAGTACGGTCTCGGCCTCGATGACGTTGTGGGTGACCAGCAGCACGGTCGTACCGCGCTCGGCGCGTCGGCGGTCCACGGCGGACCACACCGCGCGCCGCGCCACCGGGTCCATGCCGGTGGTCGGCTCGTCCAGCACCAGCAGGGGCCGTTCGCCGACCAGCGCGGCGGCGAAGCAGGCGAGCCGCCGCTGGCCACCGGACAGCTTGTTCAGCGCCCGCCCGGCGATCGGCGCGAGTCCCAGTTCGTCCAGTACGTCGTCACGCTCGGCGCGCGCCCGCTTCACCGGAAGACCGCGCAGCCGCCCGGTGGTCTCGGCGGCCAGAGAGACGGTCAGCTCGTCCAGCGCGGTGGACTCCTGCCCGAGGTACGCGAGGATCCGCGAGGCCCGCTCGGGGTGGCGCACGATGTCGTGCCCGAGGATCTCGACACTGCCCCGGTCGGGCCGCATCAGACCGGTCAGCTGCCGTACGACGGTGGACTTCCCGGCCCCGTTCGGCCCGAGCAGCCCGAAGATCTCGCCGCGCAGCACATCGAGCCGTACGTCGTCGGCCGCCCGTACCTCGACAGTGGCGGGTACCCCCCGCCGTCCCCGTACCGCCGGATAGGTCTTGGTCAGCCCGCGCACCGCGCACACGACCTCACGCGTGTCGTGGATGGCCCCTGCCGCGCGCGTACTCACAAGGGAGGAGCCTAAGGGGTCGCTGTCACCGACCCGCTCCCGGGTCGCCCGTTGCCCCCGAATCCACCGCAAATGACAGCGCTCCGAGGGGACCGGGACCCCCCGCCCACCTGGCGCCTTCAGTCCCCCGTCGGCGCGTGTTCCACCCCCGTGCGGACGTCGATCTCCCGCCAGAAGCCCGCGCGGATCGCGTACCGGTCGTGTTCGTCGATCTGGTCGTCCTTGTGGGCGAGGAGCCCGAAGCGGGCGGCGTAGCGCAGGAGTTCGCCGTCCACGCGGTGCGGGATGCGCGGGTACATGCCGGACAGCCGCTGGACGTGGATCTGGTCGCCGAGGCGGGACAGCCAGCGGCGGGCGAAGACCTGGCCGACCTCGAAGGGGTCGCCGCCGACCGTGGTGATGTCCTCCTCGCGGTCCGCCCAGCGCTGCTCGGCCGTGGTCACTTGCGCCAGCGTCGGCATGGAGGCGACCTCGGGCGGCTCGGCGGCGGTGCCGGGGCGGTCCACCCAGCCCTTGTCGGAGGACCAGCGCAAGGTGGCCGAGGCGGGGTGGGGCTTGTCCGGGTGGGCGCCGGGGGCGCGCAGCGCGGCGAGGTCCTTCGGGGTGGGCACGCCCTTGGCGGACGGTACCCGCTCCTCGGTGGAGCCGGGCTGCCCGCCGGCCTGGTGGGCCGTCTGCTCGGAGGGCCGCTCGGCGGCGGGGCCGAGGGCCGTCTCGGGCAGCGGTGCCGACAGGATCGCGGCGATCTCCGGGCGGGGCTGGGGCGGCGGCGCGCAGACCCGTTCCTTGGCCTGCACGGCCTGGGTGATCCAGGCCCGGTCCAGTACCCGCCGCTCGTCGGCCTCGGCTACCAGGTCCTCCGACTGGTTGTAGTCGCCGTCGGCGGCCTGTACGGCCCACAGATGAACGGCGACCCCGTGCTCCTTCGCGGCCATCATGCCCGGCAGCAGATCGCCGTCGCCGGTGACCAGTACGACGTCCGAGCAGGCGCGGTTGCGGGCCAGTTCGGTCAGCTCGGCGTGCATCGCGGCGTCGACGCCCTTCTGCGCCCAGCGTCCGTCGCTGCGGGTGAGCGCCCCGAGCCGGACGGTGACCCGGGGCATCACACGCAGCCTGCGGTGCTCGGGCTGGGGCACCCGGTCGGGGGCGCCGTCGAACCAGTAGATGCGCAGCAGCGGCTGCTGGGTGTCGGACTCGGCGCGGTCGCGGATGCCCTGGATGAGGGCGGCGTGGTCGACGGTGATGCGGGACCTGGAGGGCTCTCCGGCCAGGAGGCTCGCGGCGGCCCCCAGCAGATACCCGGCGTCCACCAGGACGATGCAGCGGTCCACGCGACTCACCCTCTTCCTGGGAGGTTTGCTTGGGGCTTTCTTCGAGTCTGCCCGACGGCGCGGAGGTTAACGGCCCGAACTCGATCTTCGGCGTGGCGTTTCGGAGTCCCACCCGCGCCACGCCTCCTGTTACACACGGTAATTCTCCGAAATGCGTTCATTGGCGGCGTATGTGAGTCTGGTCGCGGCCCTGGCCCCTAGATCCCCCTCAGGAGGCTGATCACCATGGCCAAGAACAAGAAACAGGACCGGAAGCAGCCGCAGTCCGAACGTGGGCAGCAGTCCGCCCAGCACACCTCGATGGAGTCGCAGGCCGAGCAGCGCATCTCGCAGGTGACGCCCGCCGACGTGGCGCGCAAGGGCCGGCAGAAGCGATTCGGCCACAACTGACATCTGCATAAAAGGGTCGATACGGCCCGGATATCCGAGGGCCCGCACACGGCCCCGGGCACATGACGAGGGGCGCACCCACATCCGGGGTGCGCCCCTCTCACACATGTGTGCACCGATCACACTTCCATGCACCGATCACACTTCTATGTGCCCATCACACTTCCATGAGCCGCTCGCACGTCCATGAGCTGCTCACACTTCCATGAGCCGCTCACACCGCACTTCGCCGCTCAAAGCCACCCAGCGCTCGCACAGGGCCCCCGGTCAGCCCGCCAGGCAGGACGGTCCCAGCAGCACCTTCAGGTCGCCGAACAGCGCCGGATCCGGCTTCACCCTCAGCCGGTCCAGGCGCAGCACGGTCGTCTTCGTCGGCCCCTGGAGCTTGATCCGCACCTCGCTGTCGCCCTTGTGGTGCTGGAGGATCTCGCCGAGGCGGCTGACCATCGGCGGGGTGACCCGGGTCGCCGGGATGGTGAGCACGACCGGCGCGTTGGTGCCCGCGTTCGACAGATCGGGGATCATCAGCTCCATCGCGACCAGCCGCGGCACGTCCTCCCGCTTGTCGAGCCGGCCCTTGACGAACACCACCGCGTCCTCGACCAGTTGGGTCGAGATCAGCTGGTACGTCGCCGGGAAGAACATGCACTCGATGGAACCCGCGAGATCCTCCACGGTGGCGATGGCCCAGGCGTTGCCCTGCTTGGTCATCTTGCGCTGGAGGCCGGAGATGATGCCGCCGATGGTGACCACCGCGCCGTCGCCGAAGTCACCGCCGGTGAGCTGGGCGATCCCCGCGTCCGCCTTGTCGGAGAGCACATGCTCCAGGCCGAAGAGCGGGTGGTCGGAGACATACAGCCCGAGCATCTCCCGCTCCTGGGCGAGCAGATACGTCTTCTCCCACTCCTCGGTCGCGAACTCCACGTCCAGCCCGAAGCCGGGCTCGGTGGTGTCGGCCTCACCCATGCCGCCGAAGAGGTCGAACTGTCCCTCGGCCTCCTTGCGCTTGACCGCGACCACGTTGTCGATCATCGGTTCGTACTGTGCGGTCAGGCCCTTGCGGGTGTGCCCCATGGAGTCGAAGGCACCGGCCTTGATCAGGGATTCCGTGGTCCGCTTGTTGCAGACGACGGCCTCGACCTTGTCGAGGTAGTCGGGGAAGGAGGCGTACTTCCCCTTGGCCTTGCGGGACTTGATGATCGACTCGACCACGTTGGTGCCGACATTGCGCACCGCGGAGAGGCCGAAGAGGATCACGTCGTCACCCTGCGCGGCGAAGTTCGACATCGACTCGTTGACGTTCGGCGGGAGCACCTTGATGCCCATCCGGCGGCACTCGTTGAGATAGATCGCCGACTTGTCCTTGTCGTCCTTGACCGAGGTGAGCAGCCCGGCCATGTACTCGGCGGGGTGGTTCGCCTTGAGATAGGCGGTCCAGTACGAGACCAGTCCGTACGCGGCCGAGTGCGCCTTGTTGAACGCGTATCCGGCGAACGGGACCAGGACGTCCCACAGGGCCTGGATGGCCTCGTCGCTGTAGTCGTTCTTCCGGGCGCCGGCCTGGAAGATGGTGAAGTTCTTCGCCAGTTCCTCGGGCTTCTTCTTGCCCATCACGCGGCGCAGGATGTCGGCCTCGCCGAGCGAGTACCCGGCGATGATCTGGGCGGCCTTCTGCACCTGCTCCTGGTAGACGATCAGGCCGTAGGTGACGTCCAGGACCTCCCTGAGGGGGGCCTCCAGCTCCGGGTGGATCGGGGTGATCTCCTGCTGTTTGTTCTTGCGCAGGGCGTAGTTGGTGTGCGAGTTCATGCCCATCGGGCCCGGCCGGTACAGGGCCGACACGGCGGAGATGTCCTCGAAGTTGTCGGGCTTCATCAGCCGCAGCAGCGAGCGCATGGGGCCGCCGTCGAACTGGAAGACGCCGAGGGTGTCGCCGCGCTGGAGCAGTTCGAAGGTCGTCGGATCGTCCAGCGGGAGGCCCAGCAGGTCGATGTCGATGCCCTTGTTGAACTTCACCATCTTGACGGCGTCGTCCATGATGGTCAGGTTGCGCAGGCCCAGGAAGTCCATCTTCAGCAGGCCGAGCGACTCACAGCTCGGGTAGTCCCACTGGGTGATGGTCACGCCGTCGGTGTGCCTGACCCACACCGGGACATGCTCGGTGATGGTCTCGCTGGACATGATCACACCGGCCGCGTGCACACCCATCTGCCGGACCAGGCCCTCCACCCCGCGCGCGGTGTCGATGACCTTCTTCACATCCGGCTCGTTCTCGTACATCCCGCGGATCTCGCCCGCCTCGCCGTAGCGCGGGTGGGCGGAGTCGGTGATGCCGGAGAGCGGGATGCCCTTGCCGAGGACGTCCGGCGGCATGGCCTTGGTGAGCCGGTCGCCCATCGCGTACGGGTAGCCGAGCACCCGCGCGGAGTCCTTGATCGCGTTCTTGGCCTTGATGGTGCCGTAGGTGCCGATCATGGCGACCTTGTCGGCGCCGTATTTCTCCGTCACGTACCTGATCACCTCGACGCGCCGACGCTCGTCGAAGTCGATGTCGACGTCGGGCATCGAGATGCGCTCGGGGTTCAGGAACCGCTCGAAGATCAATCCGTGCGGGATCGGGTCGAGGTCGGTGATGCCCATGGCGTAGGCGACGATCGAGCCGGCCGCGGAGCCACGGCCGGGGCCGACGGCGATGCCCTGCTTCTTGGCCCACATGATGAAGTCGGCGACCACGAGGAAGTAGCCGGGGAAGCCCATCGAGATGATGACGTCCATCTCGTAGTGGGCCTGCTTCATGCGGTCCTCGGGGACGCCGCCGGGGAAGCGGCGCTCCATGCCGAGGCGGACCTCCTCCTGGAACCAGGTGACCTCGGTGTAGCCCTCGGGGATGTCGAACTTGGGCATGAGGTTGCGCGACTCGAACATGCCCGTGGTGTCGACCATCTCGGCGATCAGCAGGGTGTTGGCGCAGCCCTGCTGCCAGGCGTCGGAGGAGTCGATGGCGTACATCTCGTCCGTGGACTTCAGGTAGTAGCCGGTGCCGTCGAACTTGAAGCGGTCGGGGTCGGAGATGTTCTTACCGGTCTGGATGCACAGCAGCGCGTCATGGGCCGTCGACTCGTGCGCGTACGTGTAGTGCGAGTCGTTGGTGACCAGCGGGGGGATGCCGAGCTTCTTGCCGATCTCCAGCAGGCCGTCACGGACCCGGTGCTCGATCTCGATGCCGTGGTCCATCAGCTCCAGGAAGTAGCGGTCCTTGCCGAAGATGTCCTGGTAGTCGGCGGCGGCCTTGAGGGCCTCGTCGAACTGGCCGAGGCGCAGCCGGGTCTGCAACTCGCCGGAGGGGCAGCCGGTGGAGGCGACGATGCCCTCGGACCACTGGGAGATGGTGTCCTTGTCCATCCGGGGCCACTTCTGGAGCCAGCCCTCGGCGTAGGCGTCGGAGGACAGCCGGAAGATGTTGTGCAGGCCCTTGCTGTTCACCGCCCACATCGTCTTGTGGGTGTAGCCGCCGGAACCGGAGACGTCGTCGCGCTTCTGGTGCGGCTGGCCCCACTGGATCTTGCGCTTGTTGCGCCGGGACTCGGGGGCGACATACGCCTCGATCCCGATGATCGGGGTGACCCCGGCCTTCTTGGCGGTGTGGAAGAAGTCGTACGCCCCGTGCAGATTGCCGTGGTCGGACATGGCGATATGGGTCATGCCCATCTCATTGCACGCGTTGAACATGTCCTTCAGCCGCGCGGCACCGTCCAGCAGCGAGTACTGGGTGTGGACGTGCAGGTGCGTGAACGGCGGCTTTGACACGGTGTGACCTCCAGGGAAAACACGGGGTGACAGGCGGGCGGACACTTCTGGGGACAGCGTCGAAGTCTATGCCTCGGCACTGACAATCCGGCGCCCGCCCCGCGTACCTTCACAGCGTGGGCCGGGCCCCGAGAAGGGGGCACTTTCGGGTGGCCCCGCCCGTTGGACACGACAGAAACGCTGTCGTACACATGCACCAGCACACGCACCAGGAGGCACTCCGCGATGTCGGTTCCACAGCTCAGTGACGAGCGGCGCGGTGAGGAGATCCTCGCCGTCTTCGACACCGCCTTCGGCCAGCTCCTGGCCGCCGACCCGGCCGCGTTCCGTGTGAAGTTCCGCAAGATGGCGGCGTCCGCGTTCGCCTTCTACCGCGGCACGGCGTGTCTGTACTACCACGACCTGGAGGGCGAGCGGCGCGGCGGCCCGTTCCTGGACGAGCGCACCTCGCGCGTGTGGATCCACGGCGACCTGCACGCGGAGAACTTCGGCACGTACATGGATTCGAACGGCCGGCTGGTCTTCAATGTCAACGACTTCGACGAGGCGTATGTCGGGCCCTTCACCTGGGACCTCAAGCGGTTCGCCGCCTCCATCGCGCTCGTCGGATACGCGAAGGCGCTCGCCGACGAGCAGATCACCGAGCTGGTGACCGTCTACGCGACGGCCTACCGCGACCGGGTGCACGCGCTGGCCACGGGCGCCAAGAGCGACGAGGTGCCGCCCTTCACCCTGGACACCGCCGAGGGCCCGCTCCTGGACGCGCTGCGTGACGCCCGCGCGCTGACCCGCTTCGGGCTGCTGGAGTCGATGACCGAGATCCGTGACTTCGAGCGCCGCTTCGCGCCCGGCGGCGGCTCCATCGAGCTGGACGCCGCCACCCGCTACAAGGTGCTGGCGGCCTTCGACGGCTATCTGGAGACGCTCCCGGAGACCTCGCTGACCCACCCCGACTCCTATCGCGTCAAGGATGTCGTGGGCCGCCGCGGCATCGGCATCGGCTCGGCCGGGCTGCCGTCGTACAACATCCTGCTGGAGGGCCACAGCGACGCCCTGGAGAACGATGTGGTGATCTACATCAAGCAGGCCCAGACCCCGGCCGTCTCCCGGCACATCACGGACCCGGCGATCCGCGACTACTTCCAGCACGAGGGGCACCGCACGGTGATCTCCCAGCGCGCCCTCCAGGCGCACGCCGACCCGTGGCTCGGCTGGACCGAGCTGGACGGCACGGGCCAGCTGGTCGCCGAGGTCTCGCCGTACGCGGTGGACCTCGACTGGGGCGACATCGACGACCCGGAGGAGATCGCGGCGGTCGTCGCCGACCTCGGCCGGGCCACGGCGACGATGCACGCGGCGGCGGACACCACCTCCGGCGAGTCCCTGGTGCCGTTCTCCACCGAGCGCGCCATCGACGCGGCCATCGCCGGCGACGAGGAAGGCTTCGCCCCGCTGCTGGTGGACTTCGCGCACTCCTACGGCGCCCGCGCGCGTGCCGACCACCAGATCTTCGTCGACCTGTTCCGCAACGGCCGCATCCCCGGCCTGTGACGAGGGGGTCACCCAGAGGGAACGGTACGGCGTCCACAGGGACCCTTTAGGGGTCTCTTACCGGACTCCGTGGCACACTCTGACCGCTATGGACATACCAGGGACCCCGATCAGAGCCGTACGCGCGGCGCTGTTCACGGCACTCGTCGTGACGCTCGGCACCGCGTCGCACGTGCTGCTGTCCGGGGTCCCGCTGCCGCTGGCCACGGTGGCGCTCGCCGCCGCCGCGGTCTTCGCCGTGGCGTACGCGCTGGCGGGCCGCCGCGAGGCCGGCCTGGGCCGGATCGCCGCCCTGCTGATCCCGCTGGAACTGGCGGTCGACACGCTCTTCACGGCCGGCCAGCACGCCTGTTACGGCGCCGCGGGCGGCCCGGTGACCGGCCCGCTGCGCGCGGTGGGCCTGGACGTGCTGTGCGGGGGCGCGGTCGGCTCCCCGCTGGCCCGGATGACCGCCACCACCACGGCCCCGGACGCCGCCACCGCGCTCTTCGCGAACGCCGACCCGCGGGCCGCCTGGCTCCTGCTGGGCGCCCATGTCTCCATCGGCCTGCTGGCCGCGGTCTGGCTCCGCCGGGGCGAGCGCGCCCTGGCCCAGTTGCTGGGCGCCGCCACCGCGACGACGTTCCGCCCCCTGCTGCTGGCGGTGACCGCCATCGTCGTACGGCCGGCTCCGTCGGCCGCCCGTCCGCCGCGCCCCACGCACCGCGCGGCGATCATCCGCGACCTCCTTCTGTCGCACACCCTGGGCCGCCGCGGCCCACCGCCCCACCTCTCCGCCGCCTGACGCCCGGCACCGTCCGGCGACGCCGCCCCGCCTGAAGAGGCATGGGGCCGCAGCAGACCCCACACCCCAGCGGCGCGGAAATCCGCGCACACCTCCCGGCCCCGGGCACCGCACACCCCCAGGGACACGGGGCGCCGGAACGCGGGATACCGCACACGCCCTCAGGGGCGCGGGGAACCGCGCG
The DNA here is from genome assembly GCF_042749375.1 of Streptomyces sp. NPDC059477. Classification (NCBI taxonomy): domain Bacteria; kingdom Bacillati; phylum Actinomycetota; class Actinomycetes; order Kitasatosporales; family Streptomycetaceae; genus Streptomyces; species Streptomyces sp. NPDC059477. The sequence goes on from NZ_JBHYUG010000002.1 coordinate 160,394, forward strand.
ACCTGCCACCACGCACGCGCGACCGAAAAACCACCCCCGCCACCCCACAACCTCCGCGCCCCGCCGCGCCCCCGCCGGGCACCCGCATCGAGCGATCACCACACCATCCCCACCCCACATGGAGATCACCATGAGCAAGCGAAACACCAACGCCGCCAAATCCGCCGCGCGAGACCGCCTCCGCGAGGAACGCGAGCGCGAGGCGAAGCGCGCGAAGACCAAGCGCCAGATCATCGTGGCCTGCACGGTCGTCGGCGTGCTGGCCGCGGCCGGCGGCATAGGCTACGCGGTCGTCCAGTCGAACAAGCCCAGCCACTGGGAGGCCGCGCAGGACGAGAAGGTCACCGCCCCGGCCAACACCACCGGCACCGACGGCACCACCGTCGTCATCGGCGAGGAGAGCGCCCCCAAGACCCTCAAGGTCTACGAGGACCCGCGCTGCCCGGTCTGCGCCTCCTTCGAGCAGACGGTCGGCTCGACCGTGGACAAGGACATCGCCGACGGCAAGTACAAGGTCCAGTTCGTGGGCGGCACCTTCCTGGACGGCGACTCGCTCGGCGACGGCAAGGTCGGCTCCAACGGCGAGGGCTCCAAGAACGCGATGAGCGCGCTGGGCGCCGCGCTGAACGTCTCCCCGGACGCGTTCCTGGCGTACAAGACCGCGCTGTACTCGGCGGACTGGCACCCGGAGGAGACCGACGACAAGTTCGCGAACGACAGCTACCTCATCGAGATCGGCGACACCGTCCCGGCCCTCAAGGACAACGCCACGTTCCAGAACGCGGTGAACAACGGCACGTACGACGCCTGGGCGCTGGCGATGTCGAAGACGTTCGACACCAACAAGGACGACGTGACGGGCACCCCGAGCTTCGTCATGGACGGCAAGATGCTCACGACCTCCGACGGCAACCCGCCGATGACGGTGGCGGACTTCAACACGGTGGTGGACGCGGCCCTCCAGGGCTGAGCCCCGGCCCGCGAGGGCTTGGCGAGGACCCCCGAGAGCTGAACGGTGGCCCGCGAGCGCTGAACGGTGGCCCGCGAGGGCCGAACCGAGGACGCCCCGGCGTCCATGGACGAAAGAGCGGGCGAACTTTCCGAGTTCGCCCGCTCTCTTTCGTACCCCTCAGTAACCTGATCGCTCGTGACCAGTCATGACAGATCACCCGACCCCAACTCCCTTACCCCGCGCCGCCGTACGGTCGTCAAGGCCGCGGCGGCCACCGCGGTGCTGGCCGCTCCGCTCGCCGCCGCACTGCCCGCCCGCGCCGCCGCGGCCCCCCTCTTCGCGCACGGCGTGGCCTCCGGCGACCCGCTGCCCGACGGCGTCCTGCTGTGGACCCTGGTGACGCCCTCCCCGGAGGCCACCCCCGGCTCCGGGCTCGGCCCGGACACCGAGGTCGCCTGGACCGTCGCCAAGGACAAGGCGCTGACGCAGATCGTCGCCCAGGGCTCGCTCACCGCGCGGGCCGCCACCGACCACACCGTCAAGGCGGATATCCGCGGCCTGGAGCCCGGCACGGCCTACTGGTACCGCTTCTCCGCCGGCGGCACCGACTCCCCCGTCGGCCGCACCCGCACCGCGCCCGCCGCGAGCACAGCCGTCGCGGGCCTGCGCTTCGGCGTGGTCTCCTGCGCCAACTGGGAAGCCGGCCACTTCGCGGCGTACCGCCATCTCGCCGCGCGCGGCGACCTGGACGCCTGGCTGCACCTCGGGGACTACCTCTACGAGTACGGCGGCGGCGAGTACGGCACCCGGGGCACCGTCGTTCGCCCGCACGCCCCGGCGCACGAGATCCTCAGCCTCGCCGACTACCGCACCCGGCACGGCCATTACAAGACCGACCCCGACCTCCAGGCGCTGCACGCGGCGGCGGCCTGCGTCGCCATCTGGGACGACCACGAGATAGCCAACGACGCCTGGTCGGGCGGCGCCGAGAACCACACCGAGGGCCCCGAGGGCGCCTACGGTGACCGTCAGGCCGTCGCCAAGCAGGCGTACTTCGAGTGGATGCCGGTCCGCCCCGCCCTCGCCGGCACCACCTACCGCTCGCTGCGCTTCGGCAAGCTGGCCGATCTCTCCCTCCTCGACCTGCGCTCCTTCCGCTCCCAGCAGGTCGCGTCCGGCAGCGGCGAGGTCGACGACCCGGACCGCACCCTCACCGGCCGCGCCCAGCTGGACTGGCTCAAGGCGGGCCTCAAGGCGTCCGACACCACCTGGCGGCTGGTCGGCAACTCGGTGATGATCGCGCCGTTCGCGATCGGCGCGCTCACCGCCGAACTGCTGGGGCCGCTCGCCGAGCTGCTCGGGCTGCCCCAGGAGGGCCTGGCGATCAACACCGACCAGTGGGACGGCTACACCGACGACCGGCGTGAGCTGCTGGACCATCTGCGCGCGCACGCCATCCGCAACACCGTCTTCCTGACCGGCGACATCCACATGGCGTGGGCCAACGACGTGCCCGTGCACGCCGCGACATACCCGCTGTCGGCCTCCGCCGCCACCGAGTTCGTGGTCACCTCGGTCACCTCCGACAATCTGGACGACCTGGTGCAGGTCCCCGAGGGCACGGTCACCGCCGTCGCCGCGCCGCTCATCCGGGCCGCCAACCGGCATGTCCACTGGGTCGACACCGACCGCCACGGCTTCGGTGTCCTGGACCTCACCGCCGAGCGCGCGCAGATGGACTACTACACGCTCTCCGACCGCACCAGGGCCGACGCCACCGCCGCCTGGCAGCGCTCGTACCGCACCCGCAGCGGCACCCAGAGGATCGAGCGCGCGTACGACCCGGTGTAGCCGCCGGCCGGCCGTCTAGAGGGAGTCCAGGAAGCCGAGCGCCACCCGCCAGGTGGCCTCGGCCGCCTCCTCGTCGTGGTCGGGCAGCCCGGGGTCGGTGTAGAGATGGCCCGCGCCCGCGTAGCGGTACACCTCCACGTCCGCGCCCGCCCGGCCCATCTGGAGATACCAGGCGCTCAGCCAGTCGTCGGTCTCGAACGGGTCCGGCTCGGCGACATGCAGCTGCACCGGGAGCCCGTCCACCGACGCGTTGGGCGCGAGGTCCGACGTGCCGTGCACCAGCAGCAGGCCCCGGGCCTTCTCGTCGCCGAGGGCGAGGGTCTGGGCCAGGGAGGCGCCGAGCGAGAACCCGGCGTACACCAGACCGGCCCCGGAGTAGGGCGCGGCGGCCAGCACCGCCCGCTTGAGCAGCTCGTCCTTGCCGATCCCCGCCTGGGCGGCCATGCCCTCCTCGACCGTGTCGAACGTACGCCCCTCGAACAGGTCCGGGACCAGCACCTCATGGCCCGCGGCACGCAGCCGCTCGGCCGCGTCCCGCACCGCCGGTCTGAGTCCGTAGGCCGAGTGAAAGAGCACGATGTTCATGAGCCCCATGGTGCCAGCCACCACTGACAACGCGGTCCGGACCCGGGACGGGCCCGGACCGGATCAGGGAGATATGTTCACGACCCCCGAACCCCGGTTACGTTCACTGACATGGAAAATCTGCTCCGCCCCCTGATCGTGATCGGCGGTTCGGTGCTGCTGACCCTGGTCATCGGCTGGGCCACCGACTTTCTGCTGCGCAAGGCCGACGCACGGCACGGCGGGACGTCCCTGTGGGGCGAACTGCGCCGGGCCGGGATTCCGTACCAGCTGGTGCTGTGTGCCGCCCTGCTCAGAGGCTCCTACGACCAGGCGCGGCTGCTGACCGGGTTCCGCGAGGGCGTCGGGCAGACGCTGACGCTGCTGCTGATCGGCTCGGCGGCGTGGCTGGCGGTGCGGATCGCGGCGGCGGTGGTCGGGGCGTCGTACTCCCGCTACGCCCACGCGCACACCGAGCGGGACCCGGCCCGGGTGCGCCGGGTGCGTACCCAGGTGACGCTGATCCTGCGGGTGGTCGCGGCGGTCGTCGGGGTGATGGCGGTGGCGGCGATGCTGCTGACGTTCCCGGCGATGCGCGCGGCCGGTGCCTCGCTGCTGGCGTCGGCGGGCATCCTCGGCATCGTCGCCGGAGTGGCCGCGCAGTCCACGCTGAGCAATCTCTTCGCGGGGCTCCAGATCGCGTTCGGCGACATGGTCAGGATCGGCGACACCGTGGTGGTGGACGGCGAGTGGGGCACGGTCGAGGAGATCACGCTGACCTTTCTGACCGTACGGACCTGGGACGAGCGCCGGATCACCATGCCGGTGTCGTACTTCACGTCCAAGCCGTTCGAGAACTGGTCGCGCGGCACCCCGCAGATGACCGGCACGGTCTTCTGGCAGCTCGACCACTCGGCGCCGATGGCCCTGATGCGCGCGCGGTTGCAGGACATCCTGCGCGAGTGCCCGGCCTGGGACGGCCGTTCCTTCGATCTCGCGGTCACCGACTCCACCCCGAGCACCATGGAGGTGCGGGCCCTGGTGACGGCGAAGGACGCCGACGACATCTGGACGGTCCGGGTCGCCGTGCGCGAACAGATGCTCGACTGGTTGGTCCGGGAGCATCCGTACGCGCTGCCCAGGGTGAACGCCACGGACGCCGTACTGCCTCCCGGCGCTCCGGGCGCGAACGGCGGGCGGCGCGCCGGTGAGGGCACCCCGGCGCCGCGCCGCGCGGTGGAACCGCACCGCCCGGACCGGGTCTGACCGCCCTCCGGGCCGCCTCCAGGGCCGTGCGTCTCCCGGGCCGCTGTCAGTGGCCCCGCTCCGCGCCCCCGTTGACCTGGATGACCTGGGACGTGAGGTGCCCGGCGTGCGGCGAGGCCAGCCAGTGCAGGGTGGCCGCGACATCGCCGGGCATGCCCACCCGCCCGGTCGAGGTCTCCGCGACGAGCCGCTCCCGCCGCTCCGGCTCCATGGTGTCGCCGAAGAACTCCGTGTCCTCGATGTAGCCGGGCGCCACCACGTTCACGGTCACCCCGCGCGGCCCCAGCTGCCGGGCCAGATCATGGGCGTACGGATGCAGCGCCGCCTTGGCCGCCGCGTACGCCCCGGTGCCCGAGCCGCGGTACGCGGCGATCGAGCTGAGGAACAGCACCCGGCCGCCCGGATCGGCGAGCCGGTCCTTGAGGGCCTCGGTGAGCAGCACGGAGGTCAGCGTGTTGATCCGGAAGTTGACGTTCCAGGCGTGGGCCACGGCGTCGAGCGGATCGTCGCCGGCGGCGGGCGGCTCCAGCAGCCCGTTGCCGCCCGCGCCGTGGATCAGCACGTCCACGGTCCCCAGCTCGCGCGCCACGAAGGCGGCCACCTCCCGCACCCGCTCCGGCTCGGCGAGGTCCGCCGCGAAGGTCAGCGCCCCCGGCACCCCGGCCCGCTCCAGCACCTCCGGCCGCCGCCCGACCAGCAGCACCTGGTCCCCCTCCGCCGCGAACAGCCGCGCCGCCGCGAGCCCGATCCCCGTACCACCACCGCTGATGACCACGTTACGTGACATGATCACATCGTACGGCGGTCCGCGCGGCGGCGGCCGGACGAATCCGGCTCAGCGCATGCTGCGCACGTCGAGCTGGCGCAGCACCCGGTCCACGATCTCCGGGTCGGAGCCGGGCTCGCCACGGGCCGCCAGCACCTCGTGGCGGGCCGCGCTCATCATCTCCCGCTCGATCCGGCGCAGCCGCCTGACCCGTTGCGCCCGCTGCTCGTGCCCCTCCCGGCGCTCCTCCTCGCCGAGCTGCGGATCGATCCGTACGCCGATCTCGTAGGCCCGGCGCAGCATCCGCTCGGTCAGTTCCTCCGGCAGGTCCTCGACGTCCTCGATCTCCTTGAGCCGGCGCCGGGCGGCCTTCGCCGCGCGCACGGCGAGGGTGTGCTCGAACTCCTTCTCCCGCTCGCTGTCGGCCCGTACCCCGAGGCGTTTCACCAGCCAGGGCAGGGTCAGGCCCTGGACCACCAGGGTGGCCATGATCACCGCGAAGGCGATGAACACGATCTCGTCGCGGTCGGGGAAGGGCGAGCCGTCGTCGGTGGTGAGCGGGATGGCGAGGGCCAGTGCCACGGAGGCCACCCCGCGCATGCCGGACCACCACATGACGACCGTCTCGCGCCAGGTCGTGGGGATCTCCTCGTCATGGTCGCGCCGCGCGTGCAGCCGCTGGGTCACCCAGGTCGCGGGCAGCAGCCACAGCAGCCGTACGAAGACCACGACGCCGACGACCGCCGCCGACCACAGCAGCAGTTCGCCCCAGCGGCCGGAGGCGGTGCGCAGGGCGTTGTGCAGCTCCAGGCCGATCAGCCCGAAGGCGACGCCCGTGACGAGCGTGTCGACGATGTCCCAGAAGGTGTGCCCGGCGAGCCGGGTCATCACGTCGTCGGCGTCGGTGGCGTAGTCGGTGAGATAGAGCGCGGTGACCAGGACGGCGAGCACGCCCGAGCCGTGCAGTTCCTCGGCGGCGACATAGGAGGCGAACGGCACCAGCAGGCTGAGGCCGATCTGGAGGGTGGCGTCGCCCAGCAGGTCCGCCAGCTTGTTGGCGCACCAGCCGAGCGCGAGCCCGACGACGAGCGCGACCACGGCGGACAGCACCAGGTCCAGCCCCGCCCGCCAGGGCGAGAAGGTGCCGCTGACGGCGGCGGCGATGGCCACGTGGTAGAGCACGATCGCGGTGACGTCGTTGAACAGCCCCTCGCCCTCCAGGATGGAGACGAGCCGACGGGGCAGTCCGAGTTGTCCGGCGACGGCGGTCGCGGCCACCGGGTCGGGCGGCGCGACCAGCGCGCCGAGCGCCACGGCCGCCGCGACGCCCAGCCCGGGCACGATCGCGTTGGCCACGACGGCGACACAGAGGCTGGTGACGAACACCAGAGCGACGGCGAGCAGCAGGATCGGCCGGAGGTTCGCCGCGAACTGCCGCCAGGAGGTGCGCCGTACGGCCGCGTAGAGGAGCGGTGGCAGCAGCAGCGGCAGGATCAGATCGGGCGGGATGTTGACGTTGGGCACGAAGTCCAGCAGCGCCAGCACGATCCCGAGCAGGGTCATCAGCACCGGCGCGGGCAGTCCCAGCCGGTCCCCGACCGGGACGCTGAGCACGGCCCCGACCAACAGCACGAACAGCAGGGCCAGTTGATCCACGGTCGGCGCTCCGGGTGATCGGCGGTGGTACGACGGCGGCTCCGCGCCGGGGGCGGCCTCTGAGGCGGTGGTACGTCGGCTCTGAGGGCGCTGGTACGACGGCTCTCAAGACTGCCACGCCCGGCCGGTCCGGCCCGGTGCCACACACGGACCACGGCTCGGGCCACGGCTCGGGACACAGCTTGGGCCATGGCTCGGGCCACGGCTCGGGCCACGGCTCGGGGCACGACGAGGGCCGTGGCAGGTGCCACAACGCGGGCCATCGCAGGGGCCAGAACGCGGGGTGCCGCACGCGCCGCGCGCCCGTCCGCCCGCGAACCGTCAGGGGCCGGTCGCTACAGGGCGCGCCGCATCGCCCGGTGAGGTATCCCGGCGTCGGGGAACTCCGGGCCGTACGCCGCGTAGCCCAGCCGTTCGTAGAAGCCCAGGGCGTGGGTCTGGGCGTGCAGATCGACCGCCGTGAGCCCTCGCGCGCGTGCCGCGTCCTCGATGGCCCGTACGAGTCCGGCGCCGACGCCGAGCCCGCGCGCGTCCGGGGTCACCGCGAGCCGGCCGAGCGAGCCCACCGCCGGGTCGCCGCCGTTCTTCGCGGTGGCGGCCGGGCCGTGCAGCAGCCGGCCGGTGCCCAGCGGCACGCCGTCCGCCGCGCGCACGGCCAGCACATGGACGGCGCCCGCGTCGTACACGTCGTACTCGATGTCCTCGGGTACGCCCTGCTCGGCGACGAAGACCGTCTTGCGCAGGGCGAAGCACGCCTGGAGGTCGGCCGGGTTCTCGGCGACCCGCACCTCGTAGGGGGCACTCACCCGTAGGTCTCCGCGCGGACCTGGTCCAGGGTGCGCTGGAGGTCCTCGGGGTAGTCGCAGGAGAACTCGACCCACTGGCCGTCGCCGGGGTGCTCGAAACCGAGCCGTACGGCGTGCAGCCACTGGCGGGTCAGGCCGAGCCGCTTGGCGAGGGTGGGATCGGCGCCATAGGTGAGGTCGCCGACGCAGGGGTGGCGGTGGGCGGCCATGTGGACGCGGATCTGGTGGGTGCGCCCGGTCTCCAGCTTCACATCGAGCAGGGAGGCCGCGCGGAACGCCTCGATCAGGTCGTAGTGCGTGACGGAGGGCTTGCCCTCGGCAGTGACCGCCCACTTGTAGTCATGCTGGGGATGGCGGCCGATCGGGGCGTCGATGGTGCCGCTCGTCGGGTCCGGGTGGCCCTGCACGAGCGCGTGGTAGCGCTTGTCGACCGTGCGTTCCTTGAACTGGCGCTTGAGCGAGGTGTACGCGCGCTCGGACTTGGCGACCGCCATCAGCCCGGACGTGCCCACGTCGAGGCGGTGCACGATCCCCTGCCGCTCGGCGGCACCGGAGGTGGAGATCCGGTACCCGGCGGCGGCGAGCCCGCCGATGACGGTGGGCCCGCTCCACCCCGGACTGGGATGGGCGGCGACCCCCACGGGCTTCACGATGACGACGACATCGTCATCGTCATGGACGATCTCCATGCCCTCGACCGGCTCGGCGACGATCTGCACCGGCGCGGGCGCCTGGGGCATCTCGACCTCCAGCCAGGCGCCGCCGTGCACCCGCTCGGACTTTCCGGCCACCGACCCGTCGACCGTGACCTTCCCCGCGGCGGCCAGCTCCGCGGCCTTGGTGCGGGAGAAGCCGAACATCCGGGAGATGACGGCGTCGACGCGCTCGCCCTCCAGGCCATCGGGCACGGGCAGGGTGCGGATCTCGGGAAGCGTACTCACCCGTCGAGTATGCCGGACGGGTCCGACAACGCCGTACGCCGTACGCCGCCGTCAGTCCTTGTGGACCGTGCCGTCAGTCCTTGTGGACCGTGCCGTCGGGGTCGAGGCCGCGGAAGGAGAGCAGCACGATGAGGATGCCGCCGCAGACGATCGCCGAGTCCGCGAGGTTGAACACGGCGAAGTGCTTGGGCGCGATGAAGTCCACGACCGCGCCTTCCAGGAAGCCCGGCGAGCGGAAGATCCGGTCGGTGAGATTGCCCAGCGCGCCGCCGAGCAGCAGCCCGAGCGCGAGGGCCCAGGGCAGGCTGTACAGCTTGCGGGCGAGACGCGCGATGACGACGATCACGGCCGCCGCGATCACCGTGAAGATGATCGTGAACGCCTGGCCGATGCCGAAGGCGGCGCCCGGGTTGCGGATCGCGTCGAAGCGCAGCCAGTCGCCGATGACGTCGATCGCCGGGTTGCCCTCCAGCTTCGCCACCACGAGCAGCTTGGTGGACAGGTCCAGGGCGTACGCGAACGCGGCGACGGCGAACAGCACGGCGATCCGCCGCTTGCCCCGGGGCGGCGCGGTGCCGCTGTCGTCGGCGTCCGTGCCCGCTTCCCGCTCCGCGCTCCCACCGGCCGGGGCGGGTGCCGGCTCGGCGGCGGGCCGCTCCTGCTCGGCCTCCGCCTCGGCCTGTCCCGCGTCCGGGTTCTCCGGCGTACCGATGATGCGCTCCGCCTCTGCCACGTGAGTCCCTCAACCTAGGTGCCTGCTGAGCACGAGGGTACGGCACGCCCCTGACACACCCGGTGCTCAGGAGGGCCACCGGGGCGCGGGACGCCTGTCAGTACCGGCGCTCCTGCTTCTGCTTGCACTCCACGCACAGGGTGGCCCTCGGGAAGGCCTGCATACGGGCCTTGCCGATGGGATTGCCGCAGTTCTCGCACAGGCCGTAGGTACCGGCGTCCAGGCGCTGGAGGGCGCGTTCGGTCTGGAGGAGCATCTCGCGCGCGTTGGCGGCGAGCGCCAGCTCGTTCTCGCGCGTGATGTTCTTGGTTCCGGTGTCCGCCTGGTCGTCGCCCGCGCCGTCGCCGGAGTCCCGCATCAGACCGACCAGCGACTGCTCGGTGGTCGTGATCTCGTCCCGCAGCCGCTCCGCCTCGGTGATCAGCTCGGTCCGCGCCTCGGCGACCTCCTCGGGCGTCCAGGGATCCTCCCCGGGCCGCACCGCCAGCTCCCCGGGCTCGGCGGCGGGCCGCGCCTTGGGTACGGCCGTCTTGGCCGCCGTGGCCGCACCAGGACTCTTCTTAGCAACCACCGTCTTGGCTCCCGTCTCCTCCGCGGCCGACGCCGCACTCTTCGCCGTACTCTTCCGCCCACCAACCCGCCCGGAACCCTCCTCACCGGAAACACCCTCACCGGAAACGCCCTCGCCGGGAACTCGCTCGCCGGGAACTTTCCCACCAGATGTCTTCATGCCGGAGGCTTTCTTGCCGGAGGATCCAACGCCGGAGGCTTTCCGCCCAGACAGCCGCTGACCTGCACTTCGCTGGCCTGGGGGTTGCTGTTCGGAGGGCTGCTGTTCGGGGGCCTGCTTGCCGGACGACTTCCTTCCGGGAGGCTTCTTTCCAGAAGGCTGTCCGGAGAGCTGGCCAGGGGTCTGGTCGGGGGGCTGGCCCGGGGGCTGCTTTCCCGTGGCTCTTTGTCGTGGCGACTTCCGTCCGGGGGGTTTCTGTTCGGGGGGTTTCTGTTCGGGGGACCGCGGTCCCGGGGCACGCTCCTCTGCCGACTCCCGGTCAGAGGGCTTCTGTCCCGGCGACGTGCGGTCGGGGGACTTCTTGCCAGAAGATTGCCGCCCCGGGGACTTCGCCTCCGGCGACCTCCGTCCAGGGGGCTTCTGCCCTGGCGACGTCCGCCCAGGGGACTCCCCGCCGGGAGACTGCCGCCCTGGAGCCTTCGCCGCCGGTGCCTTCCGTCCGAAGGACTTCTCGCCGGGGGACTCTCGGCCGAGGGCTTGCTCTGCTGGGGGCAGCTCACCTGCGGCGCCGGTTTCCCCAGCGGCTTTCCGGCGGGAGGCTCCCTTTGCCGGAGGCGGCTCGCCGGTGGCGCCCACGGCACCGGCGGGGCGTTTCCGGCCATGGGTTTCGTCTGCCGGAGGCTGCTCGGCTCCGGCGCCTGCGGCCCTGGCGGAGCCTGTCCGGCCCGCGGTCGCCCTCCTGGCGGAAGTCCCCTCGCCGGCGCCCGCGCCGGACGACGGCTCCCGAGCCGCCGCCTCGCCGCGCGGGACCCTCTTCGCGGTGGCCTTCTTCGTGGAGGTCTTCTTCGTGGAGGTCTTCTTCGTGGTGGCGGTCCCTGCGGCGATCTTCCTGGCGGGCCGCTTCCTGGCGGCCGAGGTTTCCTGGACCGCCGCCTTGCCGTCGTCCGGGGTCCCCTTCCCTGCCCCCCGCGCGGCAGCGGCCTTGGCTGGGGCCTTCTTGCGCGCGGTGGCCTTCGTAGCACCCGCCTTCCCGGCGGAAACCTTCTTGGCCGGGGCCTTCTCGGCCGCCCCCGACCTAGCGGCAGCCTTCCTGGCCGTCGCCTTCCTCGCAGTCGCCCCCTCGCTCCCAGGGGCGACCTCATGGACGGCCCCGCGGGCAGCCTCGGAGGAGACCTGCTCGGAAACCGCCTCCTTGGCGACCGTTTTCCCCGCGACCGCCTTGGGCGAGGTTCTCCCGGCCACCGCCTTCTTCGCGGCACCCTTCCTCGCCCCACCCTTGCCGGCGGCAGCCCTCTTCACCGCAGCCTTCCCGACCGCGCTCGCCCCAGGGGGTTCCTTCGAGGTCTCCTTCACCGGCGTGGCCTCCTCAGCCACCCCCCTGTCGACTGTCACCGCCCGCGCGGACGTCCCTTTCCTCACCGACTCCCACGCGCCACCCCCCGACTCGGCCTCCCCACCTTCTCCCGACCCCCCACTCCCCCGCACCCCGGAAACCCGCTTCTTGCCCCCGACGTCCTTGCCCGCGCCACCGGAAACACCCGCGCCACCCGCCGAAGAACCCGCCCCGCCGCGAAAGCCCCCCACACCCCCCGACGCACCACGCGTCGAGTCCCGTACGGCGGTCTTCTTCGCCACCATGGCCGCGGCCCCTTCACCTACGTGATCTCGCGCGCGAATCGTGCTGGGACGATAAATCGACTTGCGTCCCGCGGCAACGGGGCACGCCGCCCCAGCCGCCCGCCCCGGCACCGCCACCGGCGGGCACGCATCCGTTGTGCCCAGCTCCCCGCAGGGTGAATCCGCCGCGCGGACATCCCCGGACGCCCGCCCCCGCACCGCGCCATTCGGGTCATCCCGCACCCCGCCGGCCCGCCCGAAATCCGGTCGTCCGCTGTCGGTGCGGCGCCGTACACTGGGCGGAGCGAAAGGCGTGGATGGGGACGAGTAGCGGCGTACGCAGCCCAGAGCGACCCGGGGACGGTGGAAGCCCGGGGGCGAGCGCGACGTGAAGATCACCCCGGAGCCGCCGGAGGAAAGCCGCAGCACCTCTCGTACGGAGACCCAGCACACCCCGTACACAGGCCGCCGCGGCGAGTAGAACCGGCTCGCGACCCCAATGAGGGGGCTCCCCGGAGCGCGCATCGGGCGCCGGAGGGCCAAGGAGGGTGGTACCGCGGGAGCGCGCCGCAGCCGGCGCGAAGGCAGGTCCGACACCCGGACCCGGCCAGGCTCTCGTCCCTCCGACGGAAGGCAGAAAGTCCGTTGGAGGAAGCCCGCAGATGACAGCGCCGACGTACCGCCAGGTACCCGCCCAGGTCGATTTGCCCGCCCTGGAGCACGCCGTGCTCGACTTCTGGCGCGAGCAGAAGATCTTCGCCAAGACCCTGGAGCAGTCCGAGGGCCGCCCCGAATGGGTGTTCTACGAGGGCCCGCCCACCGCGAACGGCATGCCCGGCGCCCACCACATCGAGGCCCGCGTCTTCAAGGACGTCTTCCCCCGCTTCCGCACCATGCGCGGCTACCACGTCGCCCGCAAGGCCGGCTGGGACTGCCACGGCCTCCCGGTGGAGCTGGCCGTCGAGAAGGAGCTGGGCTTCTCCGGCAAGAAGGACATCGAGGCGTACGGCATCGCCGAGTTCAACGCCAAGTGCCGCGAGTCCGTCCTGCGCCACACCGACGCCTTCGCCGAGCTGACGACCCGCATGGGCTACTGGGTCGACCTCGACGAGGCGTACGTGACCATGGAGCCGGAGTACATCGACTCCGTCTGGTGGTCGCTGAAGGAGATCTTCTCCAAGGGCCTGCTGGTCCAGGACCACCGCGTCGCCCCCTGGTGCCCCCGCTGCGGCACCGGCCTGTCGGACCACGAGCTGGCGCAGGGCTACGAGACGGTCGTGGACCCCTCGGTGTACGTCCGCTTCCCGCTGACCTCCGGCCCGCTGGCCGGCGACGCCGCCCTCCTGATCTGGACGACCACCCCGTGGACCCTGGTCTCCAACACCGCCGTGGCCGCTCACCCCGAGGTCACGTACGTGGTCGCGACCAATGGCGAGGAAAAGCTGGTCGTCGCCGAGCCGCTGCTCGCCAAGGCGCTCGGCGAGGGCTGGGAGCCCACCGGGCAGTCCTTCACCGGCGCCGAGATGGAGCGCTGGACCTACCGGCGCCCCTTCGAGCTGGTGGAGTTCCCCGCGGGCACCGAGGCGCACTACGTGGTCAACGCCGAGTACGTCACCACGGAGGACGGCACCGGTCTGGTCCACCAGTCCCCCGCCTTCGGTGAGGACGACCTCAAGGTCTGCCGCGCCTACGGCCTGCCGGTGGTCAACCCGGTCCGCCCCGACGGCACCTTCGAGGACGGCCTCCCCCTGGTCGGCGGCGTCTTCTTCAAGAAGGCCGACGAACAGCTCACCGAGGACCTCGGCGCCCGCGGCCTGCTCTTCCGCCACGTCCCCTACGAGCACAGCTACCCGCACTGCTGGCGCTGCCACACCGCCCTGCTCTACTACGCCCAGCCGTCCTGGTACATCCGTACGACAGCCGTCAAGGACCGCCTCCTCGAAGAGAACGAGCGGACGAACTGGTTCCCGGACACGGTCAAGCACGGCCGCTACGGCGACTGGCTCAACAACAACATCGACTGGGCGCTGTCCCGCAACCGCTACTGGGGCACCCCGCTGCCCATCTGGCGCTGCGAGGACGACCACCTCACGGTCGCCGGCTCCCGCGCGGAGCTGACCGAGCTGACCGGCACCGACCAGTCTGGCCTCGACCCGCACCGCCCGTTCATCGACGCGGTCACCTTCCCCTGCCCGCAGTGCGCGAAGACGGCCACGCGCGTGCCGGAGGTCATCGACGCCTGGTACGACTCGGGCTCGATGCCGTTCGCGCAGTGGGGCTACCCGTACAAGAACAAAGAGCTGTTCGAGTCCCGCTACCCGGCGCAGTTCATCTCCGAGGCCATCGACCAGACCCGCGGCTGGTTCTACACCCTGATGGCGGTCGGCACCCTGGTCTTCGACAAGTCGTCCTACGAGAACGTGGTGTGCCTCGGCCACATCCTCGCCGAGGACGGCCGCAAGATGTCCAAGCACCTGGGCAACATCCTCCAGCCGATCCCGCTGATGGATCAGCACGGCGCCGACGCGGTCCGCTGGTTCATGGCGGCCGGCGGCTCCCCCTGGGCGGCCCGCCGGGTCGGCCACGGCACGATCCAGGAGGTCGTCCGCAAGACCCTGCTCACCTACTGGAACACGGTCGCCTTCCAGGCCCTGTACGCGCGCACGTCGAACTGGGCCCCCTCGGCGGCCGACCCGGCCCCCGCCGACCGTCCGCTGATCGACCGCTGGCTGCTCTCCGAGCTGCACGCCCTCACCGACCAGACGACCCAGGCCCTGGAGTCCTACGACACCCAGCGCGCCGGCAAGCTGCTGTCCGCGTTCGTCGACGACCTGTCGAACTGGTACGTACGCCGCTCCCGGCGCCGCTTCTGGCAGGGTGACAAGGCCGCGCTGCGCACCCTGCACGAGGTGGTCGAGACGGTCACCCGGCTGATGGCGCCGCTGACCCCGTTCATCACCGAGCGGGTCTGGCAGGACCTGATCGTGCCGGTCACCCCGGACGGCCCGGAGTCGGTGCACCTGGCGTCCTGGCCGGAGGCGGACCTGACCGGCATCGACCCGGAGCTGTCCCGGCAGATGGTGCTGGTGCGCCGCCTGGTGGAGCTGGGGCGGGCCACGCGCGCGGAGTCCGGTGTCAAGACGCGTCAGCCGCTGCGGCGCGCGCTGATCGCGGCGACCGGGTTCGACACCCTGGACCGTGAGCTGCACGCCCAGATCACGGAGGAGCTGAACGTCGAGGGGCTGGCCTCGCTGTCCGAGGTGGGCGGCAGCCTGGTCGACACCACGGCCAAGGCCAACTTCCGGGCCCTGGGCAAGCGGTTCGGCAAGCGGGTCCAGGAGATCGCCAGGGCCGTCGCCGACGCGGACGCCGCGGCGCTGTCGCTGGCCCTGCGCGAGGGTACGGCGTCGGTGGAGGTCGACGGCGAGACCATCGCACTCGCCCCGGACGAGGTGATCATCACGGAGACTCCGCGCGAGGGCTGGTCGGTGGCGTCCGACGCGGGTGCGACCGTCGCCCTCGACCTGGAGATCACGGAGGAGCTGCGGCAGGCCGGGCTCGCCCGGGACGCGATCCGGTTGATCCAGGAGGCCCGTAAGAACAGCGGGCTGGATGTCGCCGACCGGATCGCCCTGCGGTGGCTCGCCACCGACCCGGCGACGATCGCCGCGCTGAGCGTCCACGCGGGGTTGATCGCGGACGAGGTCCTCGCGACGGACTTCGCGCAGGGCGAGGGCGATGACGGTGGCTTCGGGGAGCCGTTCTCCGACGAGGGGCTGTCGCTCACGTTCCGCCTGCGGAAGGCGTAGCCCGGGCGCCATCGGCGGGTGCGGGGGTGTGGGGGCTGGTCGCGCAGTCCCCCGCGCCCCTCAAAGACAGGCCGGGACGGTCACCCCACGATGGACACGGGTGGCCAGTGTCCCGCCGCTCGAAGCACGCCGGGACGGTCAGCCCGCCATGGACACCCGTGGCCAGTGACCCGCCCCTCACAAGCACGCCGGACGGACACGCTTCGACAGACGCGGGTGCCAGTCGAAGCAGGTCGGGGCCGTCCCGTAGGTGCGCATCGTTCAGCAACACGCGTAAAAGGGGCGGGCCCCGGATGAAGATCCGGGGCCCGCCCTCTTACCGCGACTCCGCCGACGGCTACGCCGTCCTACGGGGCGCTCAGTTGTCGTCCTCGTCGATCAGGAAACCGCGCATCGGGGACGGTGCCTGGCCCATCGGGCCGGGGCCCTGCGGGCGGACCGGGGCCATCGGCTGGGTCATCGCCGGGGACATCTGCTGCTGGCCGCCGCCGTAGGACGGAGCGGCCGGGCTCGGCACACCGCCCATCGACGGGTTGCCGCCGTACGACGGGGCGCTCGCGCCGGCCGGGGCCATGGAAGGCGTCGGGGACGGCGGCAGCGACGCGGTCGCCGGGGTGCGCGGCGGGGCGAGCGAGTCGTCCGCCTGCGTCTCCAGCTGGCGCAGCTGGGACTCCAGGTAGGACTTCAGCCGCGTACGGTACTCGCGCTCGAAGCCGCGCAGGTCCTCGACCTTGCGCTCCAGCGTGGCACGGGCGGACTCCAGGGAGCCCATGGCGACGCGGTGCTTCTCCTGGGCGTCCCGCTCCAGGGCATCGGCCTTGGCGCGGGCGTCGCGCTCCAGGCCCTCGGCGCGCGAACGGGCCTCGCCAACGATCTTGTTGGCCTCGGAGCGGGCCTCGGCGATCGCCTGGTCGGCGGTCTGCTGGGCCAGCGACAGCACACGGGCGGCACTGTCGCCGCCGGGGCCCTGACCGGGCATACCGGGGCCGCCCATCGGACCGCCCATGGGACCCGGGCCCATCTGCTGCTGCATCTGGCCCTGCATCGGACCCTGGCCCATCTGGCCCTGGCCCATCTGTCCCTGCATCGGACCCTGGCCCATCTGGCCCTGGCCCATCTGTCCCTGCATCGGACCCTGGCCCATCGGGCCGGGACCCTGCGGGCCCTGTCCGCTGGGGCCGGCGGGGAGCTGCGGCGCACCGCTCGGCAGCTGGGGCGGGCCACCCATGGGGCCACCCATCTGCTGCTGCGGCGGGCCCGATATGCCGGCGGGCACCGGAGCGCCGGGCCCTCGCATACCCTGCTGGGGCATCCCGCCCTGTTGCTGCATGCCACCCTGCTGCATGCCGCCTTGCTGCATTCCGCCCTGCTGCGGCATGCCTCCTTGCTGGGGCATCCCACCCTGCTGAGGCATCCCGCCCTGTTGCATGCCGCCCTGCTGAGGCATCCCGCCTTGCTGGGGCATGCCACCCTGCTGGGGCATCCCGCCCTGCTGGTCCTGCGGCTCCGGGGGCTTGCGCATGTTCTGCTGGTTCTGCGCGGCGGCTCGGGTGGCCGCGGCCAGTTTGGCGCGCAGATCCTCGTTCTCGCGGAGCAAGCGGGTCAGTTCGGCTTCGACCTCATCGAGGAAGGCATCGACCTCGTCCTCGTCATAGCCTTCTCGGAGGCGGACGGTCGTGAACTGCTTGTTCCGCACATCCTCGGGGCTCAACGGCATCTCTTCACCTCAACGTAGTCGTCGGCAGTCGGCAAGACGGTAGTTGACATCGCTCACAGCCGGCTCACGATCGAGATCAGGATGTAGACGATGATCATCAGTACGAAGAAGGACAGGTCGAGCGCCACGCCCCCGAGACGCAGCGGCGGGATGACCCGCCGCAGAAGCTTGAGCGGTGGATCGGTGACAGTGTAGGTGGCCTCCAGAAGGACCACCATCGCCTTGCCGGGTTGCCATGAGCGGGCGAACTGGAAGACGTAGTCCATGACCAGCCGGAAGATCAGCACGATGAGAAACACCATCAGCGCGATGTAGATGACATCCAGGACCACACGCATTTTCGGTGCTTCCCTCTCCCCAGTCCGTGCTCTGTTGTACCGCTGTTCCGGTCGTGCGTCTCAGCTCTGGTTGAAGAACCCGCCCTCTGCGATGCGGGCCTTGTCCTCCGCCGTGACATCGACGTTAGCAGGCGACAACAGGAATACCTTCTGCGTCACCCGCTCGATGCTGCCGTGAAGACCAAACACCAAACCGGCCGCAAAGTCGACAAGTCGCTTTGCGTCTGTGTCATCCATCTCGGTCAGATTCATGATCACCGGGGTGCCCTCACGGAAGTGTTCCCCGATAGTACGGGCCTCGTTGTAGGTCCGTGGGTGGAGTGTGGTGATCCGGTACGGCTCTCGTTCCGACACGACCTTGGGCATGATCACCGGTGCGTTCTTCTCGATGGACTGACGTTCTTGTGTGATGGACGCCACGGGCGCGATACGCGCCGGACGCCCGGATTCAGCGGCGAGCGAAGCGGATCGACCCACCGGCTCGCGAGGCGCGGGCGGTTGGACGATTCGCACCTCTTCGTCCCTTTGGGACTGATGTGCCGCGTGGGATTGACGGGACGGCTCGTGCCGTCGGTGGTCACGCTCGGGCTCCGGGTCGAGTTCGGGCTCGAAGTCGTCATCGGGGTCGAAGCCCCGGCCGTCGTACCCGTCGTCCTCCACGAGGCCGAGGTAGACCGCCATCTTGCGCATCGCGCCGGCCATGCTCTGAGTCCTCCGCTCTGTGGTGGATCGACTGACGACTGCCAAGTGCCCGCGATCCACGAGGTCGTTGCGCCCGCCTTTCGGCGGTAATGACCATATTTTCTGCTGTGGTCCGACTTCTTGGCGACGTTACCCGAGCCTGGGGCGGACTCCGAGTACCGCCGTACCGACGCGCACATGTGTCGCCCCGGCCGCCACGGCCTGCTCAAGGTCCGCACTCATCCCTGCCGAGACCATGGTGGCAGCCGGATGGGTCCGGCGCAGGTCGGTCGACAAATCCATCAACCGCCCGAACGCCGCGTGTTCCCGCCCCGCGTACGCACCGGTGAGCGGGGCGACGGTCATCAGCCCGTCGAGCCGCAGCCCCGGCGATCCGGCGACGAGATCGGCCAACTCTTCGATTCCCTCCGGCGCCACGCCCCCGCGCTCCCCCCGGCCGCCGGCGTCCGCGTCGAGGGCCACCTGGATCAGGCACCCCACCTCGCGCCCGGCCCGGACCGCCTCCTTGGAGAGCGCCGTCACCAGCCGGGACCGGTCGATCGACTGCACGAGATCCGCGTAACCGACCACCGAGCGCACCTTGTTGGTCTGGAGCTGTCCGACAAAGTGCCACTTCAGGGGCAGATCCGAGCATTCCGCAGCTTTGGGTGCCGCGTCCTGGTCGCGGTTCTCCGCGACATCGCGCACACCGAGTTCCGACAGGATGCGCACATCGCTCGCCGGATAGGTCTTGGTGACCACGATCAGGGTCACTTCGCCCGGCGCGCGCCCGGCCGCGGCACACGCGGCGGCGATGCGCTCCTGAACCCTCGCCAGATTCGCGGCGAGTTCGCTCCTACGGTCCGTCATGCCCTATCAGTCCAGCCAGACATAGCCCGCGAGCCGGCCCGTGGTCCGGTCCCGGCGGTACGAGAAGTGGTCGCGTGACTCCCGCGTGCACACCGGCGACTGCGCCCGGTCGCACACCCCGAGCCGGGCGAGCTGCGCGTGCACTCCGGCAGCCACATCGACCGCGGGAGTGCCCCAGCTCGTCACCGCGTGCGCCGCCGGTTCCACCGCGGCGACCTCGGCGCGCATCGGCTCGGGCACCTCGTAGCAGCGCCCGCACACGGCGGGACCAGTGCGGGCGACGATCCGTCCCGGCTCGGCGCCACGTTCGGTCATCGCGCGGAGCACCGCGGGGACCACCCCGGCGACCAGCCCCGGCCGCCCGGCGTGCGCGGCGGCCACCACCCCGGCGACCGGGTCGGCGAGCAGGACGGGTACGCAGTCGGCGGTGAGTACCGCGAGGGCCAGTGCGCGCCGGGTGGTGACGAGCGCGTCGGCCTCGGGCACCGGGCGCTCGCCCCAGGGTCCGTCGGCCTCGGCGACGGCGTCGCCGTGCACCTGGTTCATCCAGACCACGCGGGAGGGGTCGAGCCCCAGCGACTTGGCGGCCAGCTCGCGGTTGACGCGCACCGATCCGGGGTCGTCGCCGACCGCGCCGCCGAGGTTCAGCTCCTCATACGGAGCGGCGCTCACCCCGCCCCACCGGTCGGTGAAGGCGAAGTGCGCGCCGCTCACGCTCTCGCGCTGTCCTATCACTTCAGGAAGTCCGGCACGTCCAGTTCCTCGATCGCGCTGTCGGAGTAGCTCCGCGACGGCGGGACCGGCGGGGAGGTGGGCAGGTCGGCGACCGGCTCCGGCGCGGGCGCCGGCTCCTCCTTGGGCTTGACGCTGCCGAGCGAGCCGAAGGAGGGGCGGCTGTCGGAGGACCGTACCGGGGTGGGCTCGTCGCGCTTGGCGGAGGCCGAGGCGAGGAGGTCGCGCTTGGCGGGCGGCTGGCCGCCGTCGAAGCCGGCCGCGATCACGGTGACCCGGACCTCGTCGCCGAGGGCGTCGTCGATGACCGCACCGAAGATGATGTTGGCCTCGGGGTGCGCGGCCTCGCTGACCAGCTGGGCGGCCTCGTTGATCTCGAACAGGCCGAGGTCGGAGCCGCCGGAGATGGAGAGCAGCACGCCCCGGGCGCCGTCGATGGAGGCTTCCAGCAGCGGCGAGGAGATGGCCATCTCGGCGGCGGCCACCGCGCGGTCGTCGCCGCGGGCCGAGCCGATGCCCATCAGGGCCGAACCGGCCTCGGACATGACCGACTTGACGTCGGCGAAGTCGAGGTTGATCAGACCCGGTGTGGTGATCAGATCGGTGATGCCCTGGACGCCGGAGAGCAGTACCTGGTCCGCCGACTTGAAGGCGTCGAGGACGGAGACCTGGCGGTCCGAGATGGACAGCAGCCGGTCGTTGGGGATCACGATGAGGGTGTCGACCTCTTCGCGGAGTTCGGCGATGCCGTCCTCGGCCTGGTTGGCCCGGCGGCGGCCCTCGAAGGTGAACGGGCGGGTGACCACGCCGATGGTCAGGGCGCCGAGGGAGCGGGCGATGTTGGCCACGACGGGGGCGCCGCCGGTGCCGGTGCCGCCACCCTCGCCGGCCGTCACGAAGACCATGTCGGCCCCCTTGAGGACCTCCTCGATCTCCTCGCGGTGGTCCTCGGCCGCCTTGCGGCCGACGGCCGGGTTGGCTCCGGCGCCGAGTCCGCGGGTGAGTTCACGGCCCACGTCGAGCTTGACGTCGGCGTCGCTCATCAACAGCGCCTGCGCGTCCGTGTTGATGGCGATGAACTCGACGCCCTTGAGACCGACCTCGATCATCCGGTTGATGGCATTGACACCACCGCCGCCGACACCGATGACTTTGATGACTGCGAGGTAGTTCTGCGGTGCTGCCACGTCGAAGGCCTCTCGCCTCGATTACGTGTCGCCGTCTCGCGGTCTTCGCGCTCCGGTGACTGATGCCGAATGGGACGGTCCGTTTCGCCGACCCGAACCCTAACCCTGAAGTTTAGGGTTACCAGTGTGCCTGTTCCCTGAAGTCTTCTGAACAGGACAGTAAGTCGACAAGTGGCGCCCGTTCAACGAACACGCCGAACCTCCCGTTTTTCTTTTCACCCTATGTGATCAGCCATAGCGCTGCCCAACCAGGGTGCTGAACTGGGCGGATGCGCGTCAACTCGCCGATGACGCGGGGGCGGTGGGCACACTCACGTCGAAGTGCCGGGCGTCCGGCTCCGCTTTCATCAGAGCCGTGAGCGTACGCGCCTTCGCGCTCCCTTTCTCCGCACTTCCCCACGCGACCGTGCGCTCCCCGCTCAGCTCCAGCGAGATGTCGTCGTACGAACGGACCTTGACGACCTGTGTGTCCCGCGCCACGGCCGCCGGGACGGACCCCGCCACCCGGACCGCCTCGCGCATCAGCCGGCCCTCGTCGAAGCGGCGCAGACTGGCCGCCGCCGAACCCGACCGGGAGAGCGTCAGTTCCAGCAGCGGAACGGCTTTCGGCGCCTTCGAAACCGTGGCGAACCGGACGCCTTCGTCATCGACCTCCACGAACTTCCCGTCGCTCTCGACGAGAAGCACGGCGGTGCGCTCGGTCACCTTCAAGGAGATTCCGTGCGGCCAGGAACGGACCACGTCCACGGTGTCGATGCGCGGCAGTTCCCGGCTGAGCCGGGCCTCGATGGCATCGGTGTCGACGGAGATCAGCGGCTCCCCGACCGGTACGCCGGCCGCCTCGGTGACCTGCCCCTCCGTCAGTTCACGGGTGCCGGTGACGGACACCCGCTCCACCCGCGCCCATTGCGAGCCGTACAGCACCCACAGTCCGCCCCCGGCCGACAGCGCGAGGGCGACGGCGAGAATGATGATCGTACGAAGCCGGAGTGCTCTGCGCCTGCGGAGCGGCGGGCCGGACGACTCCTGCTGGCGTTCCCCGCGCTCGGCGGTGGTCGGTCCGGCCACGCTTCCTGCCTTTCACCTACCCGGGCACCCGGTTGCTAGCGGCGTGCCCGGCTCGCGGCGATCGCCTCGTACACCATGCCGACGAGCAGTTCGTCGGCGTCCCGGCGGCCGAACTCGCCGGCGGCGCGGGACATCTCGTACAGCCGGTGCGGGTCGGCGAGCACGGGCAGGACGTTCTCCCGCACCCAGTCGGGGGTCAGTTCCGCGTCGTCGACCAGCAGACCGCCGCCGGCCTTGACCACCGGCTGGGCGTTCAGCCGCTGTTCACCGTTGCCGATGGGCAGCGGGACATAGGCGGCGGGGAGCCCGACGGCGGAGAGTTCGGCGACGGTCATCGCGCCCGCGCGGCAGAGCATCATGTCGGCCGCGGCGTACGCGAGGTCCATCCGGTCCACGTAACTTACCGGGATGTACGGGGGCATTCCCGGCATCTGCTGCACCTGCGGCAGTTCGTTCTTCGGGCCGACCGCGTGCAGGATCTGGATCCCGGCCTGCTGGAGCCACGGGGCGACCTGCTGGACCACCTCGTTGAGCCGGCGGGCGCCCTGGGAGCCGCCGGAGACCAGCAGGGTGGGCAGGTTGGGGTCCAGGCCGAACAGCGCGCGGGCCTCCGGGCGGGCGGCGGCCCGGTCCAGGGTGGCGATCGCGCGGCGCAGCGGGATGCCGATGTAGCGGGCGCCGCGCAGCTTGTTGTCCGGGGTGGAGACGGCGACCTGGGCCGCGTAGCGCGAGCCGATCTTGTTGGCCAGGCCGGGGCGGGCGTTCGCCTCGTGGATGACGATCGGCACCCCGAGCCGCTTGGCGGCGAGATAGCCGGGCAGCGCGACATAGCCGCCGAAGCCGACGACCGCGTCCGCCTTGGTGCGCTCCAGGATCTGCTCGGCCGCCTTGATCGTGCCGCGCAGCCGGCCCGGGACGGTGATCAGCTCGGGTGTCGGTTTGCGCGGCAGCGGGACCGCCGGGATCAGCGCCAGCTCATAGCCGCGCTCGGGCACGAGCCGGGTCTCCAGCCCGCGCTCCGTGCCCAGGGCCGTGATGCCCACGGTCGGATCCTGCCTGCGCAGGGCGTCCGCGAGGGCGAGCGCGGGCTCGATGTGGCCGGCGGTCCCCCCACCGGCGAGTACGACATGCACCGAAATTCACCGCTCTCCGGACGTACGCGCCGCCGAGGCACGCCGTCGCATCGTGTTCCATCTTCGAGGCCCCTGCTCCAGCATGGCGCCTCCCGCCCGCTTTTTACCAAAGCGGGGTTGCCGCATGGCAAGCGCCGCTCGCGCACCGGGCTCCTCACGCGCGAAGGTGATCATGAGTCCGATGGCGAACATGGTCGGCAGCAGGGCGGATCTCCCGTAGGAGAACAGCGGGAGCGGGACACCGGCGATCGGCAGCAGGCCGAGCACCGCACCCATGTTGATCACGGCCTGGGCCGCGATCCAGGTGGTCACGCCTCCCGCGGCATACCTGACGAAGGGGTCCTCCGTGCGGCCGGCCACGCGAATGCCCGCATAGCCTAGAGCGGCGAACAGGGCGAGCACCGACAGCGTCCCCGCCAGACCCAGTTCCTCACCGGTGACGGCGAAGATGAAGTCGGTGTGGGCCTCGGGGAGTTGCCCCCATTTTTCCACACTGGCCCCGAGGCCGGAACCGAAGAGTCCGCCGGAGGCCAGCGCGTAGATGCCGTGGACGGCCTGCCAGCAGCTGTCGCCGGGGCCGGGTTCGGTG
Organism: Streptomyces sp. NPDC059477; assembly: GCF_042749375.1. Classification (NCBI taxonomy): domain Bacteria; kingdom Bacillati; phylum Actinomycetota; class Actinomycetes; order Kitasatosporales; family Streptomycetaceae; genus Streptomyces; species Streptomyces sp. NPDC059477. The sequence continues at coordinate 184,400 of NZ_JBHYUG010000002.1, forward strand.
GCGCCGATGCACTGGAGCCGGGCCATCCGGTTGGGGCTGGTCTTGATCAGGATCACCCCGAGCAGCGCGGCGATCGACAGCACCCCGGCGAACAGCCGGGTGGGGGCGCCGGCCAGCCACAGCAGGCCGAACAGGATGGCCGCGAGGATGATCGCGGTGCCCATGTCGCCGCCGAGCATGATCAGCCCGAGCAGCATGAAGGCCACCGGGACCAGCGGCACCAGCATGTGCTTCCACTGGGCGAGCAGCTTCTTGTCCTGCTTGCGGGCCAGCAGATCGGCGCCCCACAGCACCAGCGCGAGCTTGCCGAACTCGCTGGGCTGGAGCTGGAAGGAGCCGCCGAGGGCGATCCAGTTCTGGTTGCCGTTGACCGCGACCCCTATCCCGGGCACCTGCACCAGCGCCATCAGGAAGACGGCCCCGGCGAGGATCGGGTAGGCGAGCGCCCGGTGCAGCTTGATCGGCATACGGGCCGCCGCGAACAGCAGAACCCCGCCGATGGCCGCCGCCAGCAATTGCTTGCGGAAGAAGTAGGAGCCCGGCAGGGACATCTGGAGGGCGGTGATCTGGGAGGCCGAGTAGACCATCATCAGACCCAGCACGATGATCAGCAGCGAGCCGCCGAAGATCAGGTAGTACGCGGTCAGCGGCCGGTCCCAGGCCCGGCGGGCGCGGGTGTGCAGCCGCCGCACAGGGTTCTCGCGCGGGGGGTGGGGGGCGGCGGGGCGCCGGGCGGCCCGCTGCACCGGAGGACGACCCGTACGGCTACCGGACATGACCGGCTCCTCCTGACCTCAGCCACATGCGCGTCACCCGTTCCTCCAAGGGCCCCGAAAAACCCTGTGTGGCCGGGACCCGCCCTCAGGCGCCCGCGCCGAGTTCGCGGACGGCCGCCGCGAACGCGTCGCCGCGCTGGTTGTAGTTGGTGAACATGTCCATGGAGGCGCAGGCCGGGGCCAGCAGCACCGTGTCGCCGGGCCGGGCCAGCCGCTTGGCCTCCGTCACCGCCTGGAGCATCGCCCCAGTGTCGGTCCGGTCGAGGTCCACCAAGGGTACTTCCGGGGCGTGTCGCGCGAGGGCCTCCCGGATGAGCGCGCGATCGGCGCCGATGAGCACCGCGCCGCGCAGCCGCCCGGCCGACCTGGCGACCAGTTCGTCGAAGGTCGCGCCCTTCGCCAGACCGCCCGCAATCCATACGATCGGTTCATATGCCGCCAAGGAGGCTTCCGCGGCATGGGTGTTGGTCGCCTTGGAGTCGTCGATGTAGGCGACGCCGTCGACGTCGGCGACATGGGCGATGCGGTGCGCGTCCGGCGTGAAGGCCCGCAGCCCGTCCCGTACGGCCGTCGCGGGCACCCCGTAGGCGCGGGCCAGGGCCGCCGCGGCGAGGGCGTTGGCGATGTTGTGCGGGGCGGGCGGACGCACGTCGGAGACCTCGGCCAGCTCCTGGGCGCTGTCGTGGCGGTTCTCGACGAACGCGCGGTCGACCAGGAGGCCGTCCACGACGCCGAGTTGGGAGGGGCCGGGGGCGCCGAGGGTGAAGCCGATGGCTCGGCAGCCCTCCTCGACGTCCGCCTCGCGCACCAGGTCCTCGGTGGCCTTGTCGGCCATGTTGTAGACACAGGCGACGCGATTGCCCTCGTAGATCCGGCCCTTGTCGTGCGCGTACGCCGCCATGGAGCCGTGCCAGTCGAGGTGGTCGGGGGCGAGGTTGAGCACGGCCGCGGAGTGGGCGCGCAGCGAGGGCGCCCAGTGCAGCTGATAGCTGGACAGCTCCACGGCCAGGACGTCGTACGGCTCCGGCGCGAGGACCGCGTCCAGCAGGGAGACGCCGATGTTGCCGACGGCGGCGGTACGCAGGCCCGCCGCCCTCAGGATCGAGGCGAGCATCTGGACGGTGGTGGTCTTGCCGTTGGTGCCGGTGACCGCCAGCCAGGGCGCTGCCTTCTTGCCGTCCCGGCCGCGCAGCCGCCAGGCCAGTTCGACATCGCCCCAGACCGGGACGCCCGCCTGTGCCGCCGCCGTGAACAGTGGCTTGCCGGGCTGCCAGCCGGGCGCGGTGACGATCAGTTCGGTGCCTGCCGGCAGGGTCGCGCCGTCGCCGAGCCGGACGGTGATCCCCAGCGCCGTGAGCCCGGCCGCCTGGGCCCGCGCGCGTTCGTCGTCGCCGTCGTTGACGACGGTGACCTTCGCGCCGAGTCCGTGCAGCACCTTGGCCGCCGGGACGCCGGAGACGCCGAGCCCGGCGACGGTGACGTGCTTGCCCTGCCAGTCGGTCACAGATCCGCTGCCCATCCCGCGTAGAAGAGGCCCAGTCCGACGATCACACAGATGCCCTGGATGATCCAGAAGCGGACCACCACCAGGACCTCGGACCAGCCTTTGAGTTCGAAGTGGTGCTGGAGCGGCGCCATCCGGAAGACCCGTTTCCCGGTGAGCCGGAAGGAGCCGACCTGGATGACCACCGACATGGTGATGAGGACGAACAGACCGCCCAGGACGGCCATCAGCAGCTCGGTGCGCGAGCAGATCGCGAGACCGGCCAGCACACCGCCGAGGGCCAGCGAACCGGTGTCACCCATGAAGATCTTGGCCGGCGACGTGTTCCACCACAGGAAGCCGAGGCAGGAGCCCATCAGCGCGGCGGCGACCACCGCCAGGTCCAGCGGATCACGCACCTCGTAGCAGGCGCCCGGGTTGGTCAGGGTCTGCGCGTTGGCGCAGGACTCCTGGAACTGCCAGACGCCGATGAACGTGTAGGCGCCGAACACCAGCACCGAGGCACCGGTGGCCAGGCCGTCCAGACCGTCCGTCAGATTCACGCCGTTCGACATGGCGAGGATCATGAACAGCGCCCAGATCACGAACAGCACCGGGCCGATGGTCCAGCCGAAGTCCGTGATGAAGGACAGCTTGGTGGACGCCGGGGTGTTGCCCCGGTTGTCGGCGAACTGGAGCGCCAGCACGGCGAAGGAGATACCGACCAGCAACTGGCCGGTCATCTTCGCCTTGGCCCGCAGGCCCAGCGAACGCCGTTTGACGATCTTGATGTAGTCGTCCAGGAAACCGACCATGCCCATGCCGACCATCAGACCCAGCACCAGCAGACCCGAGTAGGTCGGTGCCGCGTCCACGTCCGGGTCCAGCGCCCCGGTGATCACCTTGGCCAGGAAATAGGCGGCGACCGTCGCGAAGATAAAGGCGATACCGCCCATGGTCGGCGTACCGCGCTTGCTGGCGTGCTCGCGCGGGCCGTCGTCGCGGATGTACTGGCCGTAGCCCTTGCGCGCCAGCAGTTTGATCAGCAGCGGAGTGCCGATCAGCGTCAGGAAGAGACCAATGACGCCCGCGAACAGGATCTGCTTCATCATCGGGCGGAAACCTCACCCTCGGCACCCGTCGAGAGCAGCGCCTCGGCGACACCCTCCAGGCCGACCGACCGGGACGCCTTCACGAGGACGATGTCCCCCGGGCGCACCTCACTGCGCAGCAGGTCGATCGCCGCCTGTGCGTCGGACACGTGCACCGACTCCTCACCCCACGAACCCTCGTTATATGCGCCCAGTTGCAGCCAGGCCGCTTCCCTGCCCCCGACCGCGACGAGCTTGCTGACGTTGAGCCGGACGGCGAGCCGTCCGACCGCGTCGTGCTCGGCGAGCGCCTCGTCCCCCAGCTCGGCCATCTTGCCGAGCACCGCCCACGTACGGCCCCCCCGTGCCCGTGGGGCAGTGCCCATCGCCGCCAGCGCACGCAGGGCGGCTCGCATGGACTCGGGGTTCGCGTTGTAGGCGTCGTTGACGATCGTCACGCCGTCCGGGCGCTCGGTGACCTCCATGCGCCAGCGGGAGAGGGAGCCCGCCTCGGAGAGCGCGAGGGCGATCTCTTGCGCGGACATGCCCAGCTCATGGGCGACGGCGGCCGTGGCGAGCGCGTTCGACACGTGGTGCTCACCGTACAGGCGCATGGTCACATCGCTGCACCCGGAGGGTGTGTGAAGGGTGAAGGCGGGCCGTCCGCTGTCCGTGAGTCGCACGTTCTCGGCCCGTACGTCCGCTTCGTCGGCCTCCCCGAAGAGGACCACCTTGGCCTTCGTACGGGAGGCCATGGCGCGTACGAGGGGGTCGTCGGCGTTGAGGACCGCCGTGCCGCCCTCCTCGGCGGGGGGCAGCGCCTCGACCAGTTCGCCCTTGGCCCGCGCGATCTGCTCACGGCCGCCGAACTCGCCGATGTGGGCGGTGCCGACGTTGAGCACCAGGCCGATCCGAGGGGGCGTCAGACCGGTGAGGTAGCGGATGTGGCCGATGCCCCGCGCGCCCATCTCCAGGACCAGGAAACGGGTCTCCTCGGTGGCGGTGAGCGCGGTCAGGGGCAGCCCGATCTCGTTGTTCAACGAGCCGGGTGTCCACACGGTCGGCGCCGCGCGCTCAAGGACCTGGGCGATCAGGTCCTTGGTACTGGTCTTGCCGGCCGAGCCGGTGAGGGCGACGAGGGTGGTGCCGAGCCGGGAGACCACATGCCGGGCGAGGGCGCCCAGCGCGGTCTGCACGTCGTCGACGACGATCGCGGGCACCCCGACCGGGCGGGCGGCCAGGACGGCGGCGGCGCCCGCCGCCACCACCTCCCGGGCGAAGTCGTGTCCGTCGACGCGTTCGCCGGCGAAGGCGACGAACAGGCTGCCGGGCACCGCCTCGCGGGAGTCCCGGACCACCGGCCCGGTGACCCGGACCGACGGATCCGGTATGTCGTACGTCTGCCCGCCGACGACTGCTGCGATCTCGGCGAGGGAGAGGGCGATCACAAGTTCATCCCTGGGTCGTGTGGATTCTCATCCCTGGGTCTTCCGGATGGCCTCGCGCAGCACCAGACGGTCGTCGAAGGGGCGTACCACCCCGGCGATGTCCTGGCCCTGCTCGTGGCCCTTGCCCGCGACCAGCACGGTGTCCCCGGGCCGGGCGCGGGCGACGGCGGCGGCGATGGCGGCGGCGCGGTCCTCGAACAGGAGCACCTCGCCGCGCTCGTGCGCCGGGACGGACGCCGCGCCCTGGAGCATGGTCGCGAGGATCGCCAGGGGGTCCTCGGAACGGGGGTTGTCGGAGGTCAGTACGGCCGTGTCGGCGAGCCGGGCCGCGGCGGCGCCCATGGGGGCGCGTTTGGTGGTGTCGCGGTCGCCGCCGCAGCCGAGCACGATGTGCACCCGGCCCTTGGTGACCTTGCGCAGCGCCTTGAGCACCGACTCGACGGCGTCGGTCTTGTGCGCGTAGTCGACGACCGCGAGATAGTCCTGTCCGGCGTCCACCCGCTCCAGCCGGCCCGGTACGCCCGGTACGGCGGCGATGCCGTCGGCGGCCGTCTGCGGGTCGAGGCCCGCGGCGGCCAGGGCGACGATCGCGGCGAGGGTGTTGGCGACGTTGAACGTGCCGGGCAGCGGCGACCTGGCAGAGATCCGCACCCCGTCCGGGCCCACCGCGGTGAACGACGAGTCCAGCGGGCCCACGGTGACGTTCTCGGCCCGCCAGTCGGCGTCCGGGTGGCCCTCGGCGGAGTAGGTGAGGACCGGGACACCGGCCTCCCGCGCGAGCCGTCTGCCGTACTCGTCATCCAGGTTGACGACGCCGAGTCTGCCGCGCTTCGGCGTGAAGAGCCGGGCCTTGGCCCCGTAGTAGTCCTCCATGCCGGAGTGGAACTCCATGTGCTCCGGGCTGAGGTTGGTGAAGACGGCGATGTCGAAGACACAGCCGTCGACCCGGCCGAGCACCAGCGCGTGGCTGGAGACCTCCATGGCGACCGCCTCGACCCCGCGCTCGCGCATCACCGCGAACAGGGCCTGGAGGTCGGTGGCTTCGGGCGTGGTCCGCTCGGACTTGATCCGCTCGTCGCCGATCCGGGTCTCGACGGTGCCGATCAGTCCGGTGGCGCGGGCCGTGCGCAGTCCGCCCTCCATCAGATAGGCCGTGGTGGTCTTGCCGGAGGTGCCGGTGATGCCGATCTGGAGCAGGTCGCGGCCGGGGTGGCCGTAGATCGTGGCGGCCAGTTCGCCCATCACGGCGGCCGGGTCGGCGACCACCAGGACCGGCAGTCCGGTCGCGTCGGCCCGCTCGGCGCCGGCCGGGTCGGTCAGCACCGCCGCCGCGCCGAGGCCGGCGGCCTGGGCGACGAAGTCGGCGCCGTGCACCCGGGCGCCGGGGCGGGCCACGTAGAGGTCGCCGGGGCGCACGGCACGGGAGTCGTGGGTGATGCCCGTGATATCCGCCGTGATGCCTGTGACGTCGGTGGTGTCTCTGTCATCGGCCGCGGTCTGGGCGGTGTCCCGGACGGTTCCCCGGGGCGCGGTGACCCCCAGCTGGCCGGCGAGTTCCGCGAGGGATGTGGCGGAGACCCGCACCGGTCGGGGCGGCCCCGGAGGTGTCGCGGGTTGGCCCTTCTGGGTGGTTTGGGACTGATCAGCGTGTGGCACGGCGGTGAGCGTACCGGGCCCACCGGCCTGCGGGCGAAGTGAGGGGCCGGGGGTTCCATGGGGCGGGCGCTGGTTCCCGGGATCCGGGGTGATGGTTGTCACGAGGTGGTTCCTGGTGGTTCCGGGGGGTACCGAGTGGTACGGACGGCTCAGGGGCGGGGCTCGGACTCGGGGGCGGACTCAGGCTGGGCCGGCGGTGAGGCTGGGGGCTGAAGGCTGGGGGCTGGGGGCTGGGGGCTGAAGGCTGGGGTGCTCAGGGCTTGAAGGTGACGGGCAGTTTCGGCGGGTCGGTTCCCGTCGGGGGGACCTGGAGGGTCTTGAGCGCGAACTCCATGACCTCCTTGTAGACGGGGCCGCAGATCTGGCCGCCGAAGTAGCTGCCCTCGGTGGCGTTCTGGATGGCGCAGTAGACGGTGACGCGGGGCTGGTCGGCGGGGGCGAACCCGGCGAAGGACGAGGTGTAGCCGTTGTACTTGCCGGTGGCCGGATCCACTCGGTTGGCGGTGCCGGTCTTGCCCGCGACCCGATAGCCGGGAATGCGCGCCTTGGTGCCGGTGCCCTCCTCGTCGTCCACCACCGACTCCAGCATCTGGGCGAGCGTATCGGCGGTCTTCTCGCTGATCACCCGGGTCTCCTCGGGTTCCTCGGCGGGTGTGAAACGTCCGTCGGGGCCCTCGGTGCCGCGCACGAGCGTGGGTTCGATACGGACGCCGCCGTTGGCGATGGTCGAGTAGACGGACGCCGCCTGCATCGCGCTGACGGACACGCCCTGGCCGAAAGGAATTGTGTACTGCTGCGAGGTGGACCACTGGTCGGGCGGCGCGAGGATGCCCTTGGTCTCGCCCGGGAAGCCGAGGCCGGTGTAGCCGCCCAGGCCGAATTTACGGAGGTAGGAGTAGAGGATCTTGTTGGACTCGGTCTGGTTCTCGCCCAGTTCGCCGGTGGCCAGGATGGTGCCGATGTTGCTGGACTTGGCGAGTACGCCGTTGAGGGTCAGGTACCAGGTGGGGTGGTCGATGTCGTCCTGGAAGAGCCGGTCGCCGCGCTGTAGCCGGTTGGGCACGGTGACGTGCGTGGACGGGGTGGCGACGTTCTCCTCCAGCACGGCGGCCATGGACATCACCTTGGCGGTGGAGCCGGGCTCGTAGGCGTCCTGGACGGCCGCGTTGCCGAGGTTCGCGGCCTCGGCCTTGGTCAGGTCGTTGGGGTCGAAGCCGGGTGAGTTGGCCATGGCGAGGATCTCGCCGGTGCGGGTGTCCTGGACGATCACATAGCCGCTGTCGGCCTCGGACTCGGCCACCTGCTCGGAGATGGCGTTCTGCGCGGCCCACTGGATGTCCCGGTCGATGGTCAGCTCGATATCGCTGCCGGGCACGGCGGGCGTCTCGGTGGAGCCCGCGGTGGGCACCTGGAGGCCGCCGGACTGGGCGTAGCGGATCTTGCCGTCCTCGCCCGCCAGCACCTCGTTGAGCTGCTGCTCGATCCCGCCGCCGCCCTTGCCGTCGGCGTTGACCCAGCCCAGTATCCCGGCGGCGAGATCACCGTTGGGGTAGACCCGTTTGGTGCTGGAGACCGCGAGGACCCCGGCGAGGACGTTGGCGGTGGACTTGTCGGTCTCCGCCTTGGTGGCCAGCGCCGACTTCAGGTCCTTGATCTGCGTCCAGACCTGCGGGGTCTGCCGGCTGGCGAGCTTGACGTACCGCAGCTCCTTGTTCGCCGGCCGCAGCAGTTCGGCGATGTCCGCCTGGTCCTGGCCGAGGATGGGCGCGAGCAGCGCGGCGGCCTGCTCGGGCCCGTCGTCGATCTTCAGCTGCTCCCGGGTGAACAGCGTGGGGTCGGCGGTGATGTCGTACGCGTCGACGCTGGTCGCCAGCTCCACGCCGTTGCGGTCGGTGATCCCGCCGCGCTCGGCGGCCAGCACATAGCCGACGTAACGGTTTGCCTCCGCCTTGGCGGCGTACGTGCTCGCGTCGACGGCCTGCACCTGGAGCAGCCGTACGACGAAGGCGGACAGGACGAGGGTCAGCGCGACGCCGACCAGCCGCAGCCGGGGGCGGGGGCTGCCCAGCCGGATGGTGCGCTGATGGGGGGCCTGCCGGGGCGCGGCCGGCCGTCGCGTCGGGCGGGCACCGGGTCCTGGTCGCTGCCGCCCCACGGGACGGTCGGGCCGTGCGGGGCCGGGCACACGCCGTCGCGGCGCTTCCCTGTCGGACACTTCCGTCACCTGCCGGGGGTCGGGGTGGGTGGGGTGGGGGGCTTGGCTGAGATCGCGGGGGGCGTCGTGGGGACACCCGGGGCCGCGCTGGGGGTGAGGGGGGCTGCGGGTCCCGCGGGGGCGGTGGGGGTGGGGGCTGCGGGGATCGCTGTACGGGCGGCTGCGGGGCTCGATGCCGGGCGGCCCGGCGTGTTGCCCGCCGCCCGGCGCATGGCCTCCGGGGCGAGCACGAGCGGGGTGCGCGCGGAGGCGGCCTCGGCGGCGGGCGAGGGAACGCCCCTGACCTTGCCGTCGGGACCGAGGAAGGCGGGGTCGCCGCCGGGGACCATGCCCAGTTCCCGGGCCCGGCGCTGGAGGGCCTCGGGCGCGGAGTAGGCGTCGATGTCCCGCTGGAGGGCTTGCTGCTCGTCGGTGAGCGCCTTGGTGTCCCGCTGGAGGTCCGCCAGCCGGAACGACCCTTCGCTGAGGGCCGAGTTGAGCACCAGCAGGACGATCAGCCCACCGGCGAGCAGTGCGACGACGAGCAGGACGAACGGGGTACGGGCGGCTTGCGCCCGCCCGGCCGGGAACAGCCGCGCCAGCCGGGCGGCCCTCCCCCGCAACTCAGGTTTTCCACTCACCGGCACTCCCGGGGGTCGGCGCAGCGGTCTGCGGGGGTTGGCGGAGGGGGTGGGGAGTTTGGGGGGTTGAGGGGGATTGGCGGTGATGCTGGGGATGGTCGGGGGGTGGGGGCTGTTTGCCGGGGGGTTGGGGGGAGTGTGGGGGGCCGGGTCGCGTGAGGGAGGCGGGCCGGGCAGGCGTGCTGGTGGGTGGCGGGGTGCTGGTACGGGCGGGCGTGGGGGGGCTTGGCGAGGAGGGGGTGCCGGGCCGCACGGGCGAGCTTGCTGGTGGGCGGGGGCCGCTCCGCGCGGGGGCGTGGGCTGGCGTAGGGGTGCGTGTCTGTCAGGGGGTGCCGGGCCGCACGGGCGAGCTTGCTGGTGGGCGGGGGCCGCTCCGCGCGGGGGCGTGGGCTGGCGTAGGGGTGCGTGTCCGTCAGGGGGTGCCGGGCCGCACGGGCGTGCCTGCCGGGGGACGGGCGCCCCTCCGCACGGGGACACGGGTCGGCACAGGGGTGGTCGCCGGTGGAGGGCCACCGGCCCGTGAGGGGGCGTCGGGCCGCGCAGCCGTGCGTGTCCGGGAGGCGACGTCGGTCGGCGCAGGCGTGCTTGCCCGTGGTCGGGCGCCGCTCCGCGCACGGCCACAGGTCGGCGTGGGCGTGCCTGTCCGTCAGGGGGCGTCGGGCCGCGCGGAAGCGCCCGCGCGCGAGGCCCGGCCCAGGTGAAGTGCCGCCGCCCTCGGTGACCGTCCGGTCCGGCACACCGCCCGGGGTCGAAGCGAACCCCCGGTTCGTGTCACCGGCTCGGCGCGGCGTGACGCGCGAGTCCGAAGCGAACCTCCGGTCCGTATCCCCGGCCCGCCGCGGCGCGACGCGCGAGTCCGAGGTACCGCCTCGGCCCGCGGTGGTTCCCCGGTCGGAGGTGCCGCCCCGGCCGACGGTGGCGCCCCGGTCCGACGTACCGCCCCGGCCAGGAGGAACCCCCCGGTCCGCGCGATCCCCCGGTCCCCTCGCAGGCCCCCGCCCCTTGCGCTGGCTCACTCGACGTCCTCCCTGATGCGCTCCGCCGCGCGCAGGCGTGCGGGGGCCGCCCGGCGGTTGGTGGCGACCTCTTCCTCGCTGGGAAGTTCGGCACCACGGGTGAGCAGCTTGAGCCGGGGCTGGTAGCGGTCGGGTACGACGGGGAGGCCGGGCGGGGCCGTGGAGGCGGCGCCGGCCACGAGGACCTGCTTGACCAGCCGGTCCTCCAGGGACTGGTAGGAGAGGACCGCGATCCGGCCGCCCACGGCGAGGGTCCCCACCGCGGCCGGGATCGCGCGCTCCAGGACACCGAGTTCGGCGTTGACCTCGATCCGCAGCGCCTGGAAGGTGCGCTTGGCCGGGTTGCCGCCGGTGCGCTTGGCGGCCTGCGGGAGGGCGTCGCGGATGAGTTCCACCAGCCGGGCGCTGTTGCTGAACGGCTCCTTCTGGCGCTCGCGCACGATCGCCCCGACGATCCGCTTGGCCTGCTTCTCCTCGCCGTACGCGCGCAGGATGCGGACGAGTTCGCCCGGGGGGTAGGTGTTGAGGACCTCGGCGGCGCCGATGCCGGTGCTCTGGTCCATGCGCATGTCGAGCGGCGCGTCCTGCGCGTAGGCGAAGCCGCGGTCGGCCTCGTCGAGCTGCATGGACGACACGCCGAGGTCGAAGAGAACGCCCCGCACGCGCGCGATGCCGAGCCTTTCCAGTACGTCGGGCAGCTCGTCGTACACCGCGTGGACGAGGGTGGCGCGCTCGCCGTAGGGCGCGAGACGCTCACCGGAGAGCCTCAGCGCCTCCTTGTCGCGGTCCAGGGCGACGAGCCGGGCCCCGGGGAAGCGGGCGAGCAGTGCTTCGCTGTGCCCGCCGAGGCCGAGGGTGCAGTCGACGACGACCGCGCCGGGCTCCTCCAGGGCGGGGGCCAGCAGGTCCAGGCAGCGCTGGAGCATCACCGGGACATGTCGACTCTCGCTGCTCACAGGGGCCTCTCAGATCCGGCGAGGCGGTACGCACCACCGGGTCCCCGCCCTCCCCCAGCGAGCTGGGGGCTCCCGGTGAAGGGGAGGCCGACCGGCGCCGGGGAGTGTCAGCCGACCGGGAGCGGAGGGAGGCCGAGCCGTGCGTACGCGCCGCGCACGTGGCGAGATCCGCCGGTGAATACCGAGGTCACCGGGGGTCTCCAGGGGGTTTCAGTCCAGCAGGGGGAGCCTCGCCTCCCGCTTCGCGTCACTTTAGTCCACCGTGTCGCGCCGTCAATCAACCGGCCTGCGCGTCGCGGCGGGCGGTGCCCCCGTGCACTGTGCCTGCGAAGATCACCCGTCCGGCGCAGGGTACAGCCCGCGCGCGGGTGAGCCGTACGGAAGGCGCATCGAACAGGCGCCCCGCGCGCGCGGGACGCATCCCGGAACGGACCGGAACACGGACCGGAACGCGGACCGGAACGCGGACCGGAACGCAGAGGGACGCGCGGAGAACGAGGAACGCGTGGAGGACGCGCGAAGGACGGCGAAGACATGGGGGACGGTCCAAGGAGGGTGGACGCCCGATGGACACCGGGTAACGCACACGACACCGCACCTGTGTATCGGCTCACAACATGGCGCGATGACGTCCTTTGTCCTCTCTCACCACAGGACCGGACCGCCCGTGACCAGTACCGTCATAAGCATGACGACTTCTGCATCGGTTCCCACCGGCCCCGAGGGCACCATAGCCCGGGCCGGCACCGTCACGGACCGGCTCGTCGAGGCCAACGAGAGCTACGCCGCCGCGTTCGCCGACCCGGGCATGGACGCCCGGCCGGTCCTCCGGGTCGCCGTCGTGGCCTGCATGGACGCCCGCCTCGACCTGCACGCGGCGCTCGGCCTGGAACTCGGCGACTGCCACACCATCCGCAACGCGGGCGGTGTCGTCACCGACGACGTGATCCGCTCGCTGACCATCAGCCAGCGCGCCCTGGGCACCCGCAGCGTGGTGCTCATCCACCACACCGGCTGCGGCCTGGAGTCGCTGACCGAGGAATTCCGGCACGAACTGGAGATGGAGGTCGGCCAGCGCCCGGCCTGGGCGGTCGAGGCGTTCCGCGACGTCGACCAGGACGTCCGGCAGTCCATGCAGCGGGTGCGCACGTCGCCGTTCCTGGTGCACACCGACGATGTGCGCGGCTTCGTGTTCGACGTGCGGTCCGGTCTGCTGCGGGAGATCGACCCGGGCTGACGGCCGCGTGAGCACTGCCCATGGACCGCCGTACTCGTTTTTACCGAATCGTCGGTCCTGTGGTGCACAAACGGGCAGCAAATGCCGCATATCGCGGCCAGTTGTCCACAGTCGAGTGACACGAACCGGTAACGGCAACAAGAATGCGGTAGTGGCGCCGCGCGGAACTTTTCACGCGTGGTGTTCGTGGTTGGGGTGGGCCGGTATCGCATCGCAGAGCGTCGGCCCGGCAACAAGAACGGGCCGAGGAGGGCCGGGTGACGACCTATGACGATCGAGCGAGCCTCACAGATCTGACTGCCACCGTGGACCGGGTACGCAGCTCGGTGGAAGCGGTGATCGAGGGCAAGCCCGAGGTCGTACGGCTTTCGCTGACCGTGCTGCTCGCCGAGGGGCATCTTCTGATCGAGGATGTCCCCGGCGTGGGCAAGACCATGCTGGCCAAAACGCTGGCGCGGTCCATCGACTGCTCGGTGCGCCGTATCCAGTTCACGCCCGACCTGCTGCCCTCGGACATCACGGGCGTGTCCATCTGGGACCAGCAGCGCAAGGACTTCGAGTTCAAGCCCGGCGCGATCTTCGCGCAGATCGTGATCGGCGACGAGATCAACCGCGCCTCGCCCAAGACCCAGTCGGCGCTGCTGGAGTCGATGGAGGAGCGACAGGTCACCATCGATGGGCAGACATATCAACTGCCCAGCCCGTTCATGGTGGTGGCCACGCAGAACCCGGTCGAGATGGAGGGCACCTACCCCCTCCCCGAGGCCCAGCGCGACCGCTTCATGGCCCGGGTCTCCATCGGCTACCCCAGCCCCGAGGCCGAGTTGCAGATGCTCGACGTGCACGGCGGGGTGAACCCCCTGGACGACCTCCAGCCGGTGGCGCACGCGCACGAGATCGTGAAGCTGATCGAGGCCGTGCGCGGCGTCCATGTCGCCGCCGCGGTCCGCCGTTACGCGGTCGACCTGGTCGCCGCCACGCGCACGCACCCCGACCTGAGACTCGGCGCCTCCCCGCGCGCGACGCTGCATCTGCTGCGCGCGGCGAAGGCGTCCGCCGCCCTGAGCGGCCGGGAGTACGCGCTGCCGGACGACATCCAGGCCCTCGCCGTCGCCGTCCTCGCCCACCGGCTGCTGCCCACCGCCCAGGCCCAGCTCAACCGGCGCACCGCCGAGCAGGTCGTGCAGGAGATCATCCAGCACACCCCGGTCCCGGCCGCGCCCGAGCAGAACGGCGCGGGGCCGGTCCGCGGCGGGTACGGCCGGCAGTCGCCCCGGAGGCTGTGATGAGCGCGGCGGGGCTGCCTGCGGGCCATCCGGAGGCCGACCGCGGCGACAAGGGCGGTGTGCGCACGGCTCTGGCCGGCCTCACCACCCGCGGGCGCTCCTTCCTGGCCGCCGGAATCGCCGCCGCCGTGTGCGCGTACGTCCTCGGGCAGAGCGATCTGCTGCGGGTCGGGCTGCTGCTCGCGGTGCTGCCGCTGGTGTGCGCCGCCGTGCTGTACCGCACCCGCTACCGGGTCGCCGGCAGCCGCCGGCTCTCCCCCGCGCGCGTGCCCGCCGGCGCCGAGGCGCGGGTCCATCTGCGGATGGACAATGTCTCCCGGCTGCCCACCGGGCTGCTGATGCTCCAGGACCGGGTGCCCTACGTGCTCGGCCCGCGCCCGCGCTTCGTGCTGGACCGGGTGGAGGCCGGGGGCCGCCGCGAGGTGTCCTACCGGGTCCGCTCGGACCTGCGCGGCCGGTATCCGCTGGGCCCGCTCCAACTGCGTCTGACCGACCCGTTCGGCATGTGCGAGCTGACCCGCTCCTTCTCGGCGCACGACACCCTGACCGTCATCCCGCGTGTCGAGCCGCTGCCGCCGGTGCGGCTGACCGGCGACGCGAAGGGGTACGGCGACGGTCGGCACCGCTCGGTCGCGCTGGCCGGCGAGGACGACGTCATCCCGCGCGGATATCGCCACGGCGACGATCTGCGCCGCGTGCACTGGCGCTCGACGGCCCGCTACGGCGAGCTGATGGTGCGCCGCGAGGAGCAGCCGCGGCGCTCGGGCTGCACGGTCCTGCTCGACACGCGCGGTCTCGCCTACCGGGGCGCGGGCCCCGACGCGGCCTTCGAGTGGGCGGTCACCGGCGCCGCCTCCGTCCTGGTCCACATGCTCGAACGGGGCTTCTCGGTACGGCTGGTGACGGACACCGGCACCTCGGTGCCCAGCGAGGGCGCCGACGGTTTCACGGGCGCCGGCCAGGCGTCGGCGGACGCGGCCGGGCTGATGATGGACACCCTCGCGGTGATCGACCACTCCGAGGGCGACGGCCTGTCGCGCGCCTACGACCTGCTGCGCGGCGGCAACGAGGGGCTGCTGGTCGCCTTCTTCGGCGACCTCGACGAGGAGCAGGCGGCGGTGGCCGCCCGGATGCGCCAGCGCACCGGCGGCGCGGTCGCCTTCGTGCTGGACAGCGACACCTGGACGCGCGAGCCGACGGACGTGCCGGGCGCGCGGAGCGCGAGTGAGGAGCGGCTGCGGATGCTGCGGGAGGCCGGCTGGACGGCCCTGGGCGTGCCGCGCGGCGCCACGCTGAACGAACTGTGGCGGCGGGCGGACCGGGAGCGCAGCGGCCTGGCCCCGGCCGGCGGCGGGGAGGGCTGGTCGTGAGCACGCGTGCGCGGATGGCGCTGATGGCGGCGGCGGCCACCCTGATGGCGTCGTGTGCCCTGCTGCCGCTGGTGGAGTCGCCGGGCTGGCTGTTCCAGGCGACGCTGCTGCTGCTCGCGCAGACCGGGGTGGGCATGGCGGCCCGGCGGGTGCCGCTGGCCCGCTGGGTGACGGTCGGCGCCCAGGTGCTGGTCTCGCTGGTGCTGCTGACCCTGGTCTTCGCGCGGGACTACGCGCTCGCCGGGCTGATACCGGGCCCGCAGGCGTTCCAGCACTTCGCGGACCTGCTCCAGGCAGGCACCAACGACGTCGAGCGGTACGCGATCCCGGCGCCGCTGTCGGACGGCATCGAGCTGATGCTGATCGGCGGGGTGCTGGTGATCGGGCTGCTGGTGGACGTGGTGGCGGTGACGTTCCGCAGCGCGGCCCCCGCCGGGCTGCCGCTGCTGGCGCTGTACTCGGTGGCCGCGGGGCTGTCGGACGGCTCCGGCTCCTGGGTGTGGTTCCTGATCGCGGCGGCCGGCTATCTGATGCTGCTGCTGGCCGAGGGCCGCGACCGGCTCTCCCAGTGGGGCCGGGTCTTCGCGGGCGGTCCGCGTCCGCCGGGCGGGCCCGCCCCGGAGGCGAGCGGCGCGACGGCGCCGGTGCGCACCGGGCGGCGGATCGGCGTGGTGGCGCTCGGTATCGCCCTGGTGGTGCCGCTGGGCCTGCCCGCGATGGACGGCGGGCTGCTGGAGAACGCCGGGGGCGGAGTGGGCGCGGGCAGCGGGGGCGGGGGCACGATCTCCGCGGTCAACCCCCTGGTGTCGCTGCGCGACAGCCTCAACGTCGACCAGGACAGTACGGCCCTCACGCTGCGCACGGACTCCCAGGACCTGTCCGACCTGTATCTGCGGATCGTGTCCCTGGACGAATTCGACGGCACCACCTGGCGCCCGGCCAAACGGGAGATCGTCGAGGTCCCGGACCGGCTGCCCACCCCGCCCGGTCTCGCTCCGGACGTGGCCCGCTCGGAGGTGACCACCCGCATCACGGCCGCCGAGGGGTATCAGCAGGACTGGCTGCCGATGCCGTACCCGCCCAGCTCCGTGGACGTCGGCGGCCAGTGGCGGTACGAGCCGGAGGGCATGACCCTGGTCGGCGACCACGGCCAGGACACCGGCGGTATCAGCTACGAGGTGACCAGCCTCGAAATGGAGCCCACGGCGGAGCAGCTGGCGCAGGCGCCCGAACCGCCGGCGGACCTCCAGCGCGCCTACACCCAGCTGCCGGACTCGCTGCCGCCGGTCGTCGAGCAGACCGCCCGCGAGATCACCCTGGGCGCCGCGAACGCCTATGAGCAGGCGGTCCGGCTCCAGGAGTACTTCGCGCTCAACGGCGGCTTCACCTACGACACCGAGGTCGAGGTCGGCAGCGGATCGCAGGCGATCGCCCAGTTCCTGGAGGACAAGCGGGGCTTCTGCGTCCACTTCTCCTTCGCGATGGCCTCGATGGCCCGCTCGCTGGACATCCCGGCCCGGATCGCGGTGGGCTTCGCGCCGGGCACCATGCAGGCGGACGGTTCGGTGGCGGTGGGCCTGAGGGACGCGCACGCCTGGCCGGAGCTGTACTTCGAGGGCGTGGGCTGGACCCGCTTCGAGCCGACCCCGAGCCGGGGTACGACGCCGTCGTACACCCTGCCGGACGTGCCCGGCGCGGCGGTGCCCGAGCCGCTGGATCCCGCGCGGCCGTCGCAGGCGGCGCCGTCGCAGGAGCCGTCCAGCAGCCCGACCTGCGCGGTGGCGGGGCAGAGCCCGGAGTCGTGCGAGAGCGTGGCGCCGAGCGCCGCGGGCGGGTCCGCTGACGGCGGGGCGCCCTGGTACCCGGTCTTCGGCTGGACCCTGCTGGGCCTGGCGGTGGTCGCCGTACCGCTGGCTCCGATGTTCTGGCG